>NZ_JAWJTF010000173.1:0-9251 GCF_048836525.1 Nostoc sp. CALU 546 | reverse complement strand
ATTTACAATCCCTGGCGGGTGAACTTTCCTGATTTACATTTGTTTCCTCATTTTGGAGAATTGGTATTATAGCCAAGGCGAATTTCAATTCGCGGCTACACAAACGAAGTCTGTATCCGCGGACTAAGGGGAAATTGAGGGTTTGAAACCCACGGAGGTGGGTTTTGTCGGTGTAGACGGGGTTTCTAACCGCCCTTTTGACTTCGCGGCCATGCGCGATGCCTATTCCCTAACTCGTCTCCTGAATTTGCAGACGTACAGTGTGTTCAGTCGCTCCACTAAGCTGCAATTCCATGATTTCACCACCCAGAGGTTCCAAGCAAGTGAGGAGCGATCGCAAGTTGGGTGTACTTGCACCAGTATCTACATATAATCGATCTGCTAAATTACCGATCCGTTTCCAAGTCATATACAATTTAGCGATCGTTTGTTCAATCTGCGATGCTTGATTTACCAAATCAGCAGCAATGCTCAAACAGCCGACTCTTTGCGCTTCTTCTAAGGCTGTTTCAATATCAACATTTTCCTGCGTTAGCGCCTGAACTTGAGCCGCACCTTTGAGATATTTCGCTAAGTTACGCGCTTCGGTAGTTACCTGTTTGAGGGTATCCACATCAGGATTAGCAGCAATTTCTTTCTGGATAAACTTTTGATGCGATTCTGGCAGTTTTTCCATTTCCTTCACCAGTGGGGCAATGTAGCGGGGGGGAAGGGTGTTATCTGCTGCTTTTTCCTTGACTGCTTCGGGTAATAAATCTGAGGACATGGCTGTCCATTCATCGCTGAGTTGTCGCACTTCTCGCCTGGTGATGCGATCGCCTTTTTGGGCGGCTTCACTCACCATCTGTTGCACTTCTGGCGATGCTTTGGAGGTTTCCACAAATGCCCGTTTACTGAAATTGTTCACAGAACCAGGGTCAAGTTTACCGTCTTCGATCAGACTATCAGCACTATTCGCCAGTTGAATCCAGGAGTATGCTTGACTTTTGCTGATTTCCCGCTCTTTTAGCCATCGCAGAAAACCAGTACCGCGTCCGTCGCCACCGACTTTCTCTCTGTCGCGGATCGCCCGTAAAATTCGCCCCCGCCAGATTTCAGTTTGCAAATCAAAGCGATCGCATACCTGCCAAGCTATTTCGAGCTGCTGTTGAAAATCTGACTCTAAAATCTGTTCATCTTCTGGATCGGGCAGTTCAAAGCTAATATCTGCTGGCTGTAGTAACGCAGCAGCAAGGTCGTTGATGGAGTCGGTATCTTGCACGATTGATGACTAACTAGTGGATGCGATCGGCTTATTATGCCACAATCTGCGGACTCTCACTTAAGGGGGAGTGCGGTATTTTGAATTACAACAAATATAGTATGAAGGGGTAAACCACCTCAGTGAGGTCTTTCCTTGATCAGAGAGAATAAAAATAAAACAATGAACCAGGTAGACTACCTCCGCATTAGTTTAATCGATCGCTGTAACTTTCGTTGTCAATACTGTATGCCAGAGGGAGTAGAACTGGACTATATTCTCAAGCAACAGCTGTTAACTGATGAGGAGTTGCTCACCTTAATTCAAGAGGTATTTATTCCAGTAGGTTTTAATCGGTTTCGTTTGACTGGGGGTGAACCATTATTGCGTCCCCGTGTGGTGGATTTGGTAAGAGCGATCGCATCTTTTCCCCAAACTGAAGACCTTTCAATGACCACCAACGGTTTTTTACTGGCTCCGATGGCGAAAAACCTCTACAATGCTGGTCTGCGAAGAATTAATATTAGTCTGGACTCTCTTGATCCTGACATTTTTGATCAAATTATTGGTAATCAGGGACGTTCTCGTTGGCAACAAGTTTGGCAGGGAATTCAAGCTGCTCATCAAGTTGGATTCGACCCACTGAAGCTGAATGTGGTGGTGATTCCAGGTGTGAATGACCACGAAATTCTAGATTTAGCCGCCTTAACGATTGAAAAACAGTGGCACGTTCGATTTATCGAATTTATGCCCATTGGCAATGTGCATTTATTTGGCGATCGCGGTTGGGTATCTTCAGCCGATTTACGGCAACAAATCCGCGATCGCTGGGGCTTGACAGAATCACAAGTTCGTGGTTTTGGCCCTGCTGATGTATTTAAAATTCCCGGTGCGAAGGGAACACTGGGATTTATTAGTCAAATGTCAGAATGTTTTTGCGATCGCTGTAACCGGATGCGCCTGAGTGCGGATGGCTGGCTGCGTCCCTGTTTATTAAATGAAACTGGTCAAATAGATTTAAAAACTGCTCTGCGTTCTGGCACTAGCACCGCTCAATTACAAGAGCAGGTGAGGCATTTACTCGGAATCAAGCCAGAAATTAACTTTAAGGGGCGCGATTCTGGCATTTTAGGTACATATACACGCACCATGTCGCAAATTGGCGGTTAGTCATTTGTCCTTCGTCCTTTGTCATTTGTCCTTCGTCATTTGCTTAGACTAGTGGATTGTGCGTAAGTCCTAAACTAATGACAAATGACCAATGACTAATGACTAGGGACAAATGAATATTACGCTTGTCGTGAGTAGTACTCAACCACAAGTAGTTCATTAACTTGTAATGCCACCCATTCGCGCTCAATAACGCTGTTGACTTTACCAACCAACTTATTTTTGTCAAACTCCAAATGACTGGGAAGGTTTGCCAAACCGGGATATTGCAAGTTAGCTTCCACCAATTTGCGTGATTGTGCCCGATCTCTGACTGCAATTGTTTCACCAGGACGGCATTGGTAGCTGGCAATATTCACCACACGACCGTTAACAGTTACGTGACCGTGATTTACCAGTTGACGAGCCGCTGGGATAGTCGGGGCTATACCCAAGCGGAAAACGGTATTATCCAAACGCATTTCTAGCAATTGCAGCAACACTTGTCCGGTAGAACCAGTAACACGTCTAGCTTTCCGCACATAGCGGAGCAATTGCTTTTCAGTCAAACCGTAATTGAAGCGGAGTTTTTGCTTTTCCTCTAGACGGATAGCATACTCAGAGCGCTTCTTACGGTTCTGACCATGCTGACCAGGTGGGTAAGCGCGTCTAGCGCTTTTACGAGTCAATCCTGGTAGGTCGCCTAAGCGACGGACAATTCTGAGGCGGGGCCCTCTATATCGGGACATGAGTTTCCTTAATCTAATCCTGTTTAAACTTTACCGAAACATTCAATTTTGACACTCCCCTAATTTTTAATCAGGGGATTCTTGGTTTTTTGAAGCTGCTTACCGAGGTAAGACGTATCTCACCAAGGTAGACGCATCGATTTTTGCGCCAGTTGCTTTTAATCGGTCAACCCGACAAACTAGCCTCCAAGCCTGAATTCCGACCTGTCACGCCGTACTCCTGCCCATAACTTTTTTGTGTTTATTTAGTTTCGTAGGCTACTCAATCATCAGATTGGTTTACGTAGTATTCTTAACTTTGAAATACTTTTTACGTTGCCTACTTATCTTTCAAACAGTTATAGTAACACAATTTCCGCCATAATAATTATGTCTATACCTTGCTCCCGCTGAAATTCTTTAATTGCAGAGGATTTTTAAAATATTTAAGTTAGCATAACTTTGGGTGTTTGGAGAATGGCAATGTCAATGAGCAAAAAAGTGGTTAACAGAGGGAAGAACAAACAAGCCAGTTCGACCTCAAGGAATTTAACAATACCAGTTTTGGCTATAGCTGGATGGTTGACAACGATCTTACCCAATACAGCGATCGCAGCTTCCTACAGCAATGATTATAGTGTCTGTGCGGGTCGCCTTTTGAGCGTGGGTGTAACGGCAGAAGCGGCATCAGAGGCTTGTGCAGCAGCACTGCGTCCCAGGGATTTTGCTGCTTGCGTGGTCAAAATTGATAAGGAAACCCAAATTGCCGCCACAGATGCCCTTTCTTCTTGTGGGAAGGCCCGGCGTCCTGAAGAGTTAGCTACCTGTGTAGTTGGCGTCAGCTTAAATACTAAGGAAGAAGCTAATCCGGCAGTTTTAGAGTACTGTGGACGTAGTTTGTTACCCGTGCGTTTTGGCCAGTGTGTGGTTGGCTTGCGTAGTCAAATAGACTTTCCCGCTACTCAAGCGTTAGATACCTGTATCAGTGCTGATGATAGTGTTGTTGGCGCTTCATCTTCATCTACACCGCCTACCGTAATTCCTGCGGGATCAAATCCCAGTATCGAGAATACCCCATTTCCAACGCAACCGCTTGTTCCAGCACAACCCGGCACTAATTAAATTGACAGTGCTTTGTGTAATTGATTGAAAATACAGGTTGAATATAGAGTTGGCTATTTGCCAACCCAATTCAGGCACTACCAAAACATAAATCATCTGATCTACTACTATTTCTCAGATACAAGGTTGGGTTGAGCAACAGCGAAACCCAACCTTATATATTACCGAAGAAAGGCAGAAGGCAGGAGGCAGAGGGCAGGAGGTAAGAAGTATCAATTAAAACTTTAGTTCTGGGTCTAAAGCCCAGTTCAAAGCAATAATTATACTGGGACTGCTTGCAGCGAGGTATAAAACGTCCTTACTTCAATCCCACTCTTTTAAGGGTGGGTTACCTCCTGCCTCCTGCCTTCATCCTCCTGCCTCCTGAAAAAGCTTCCAACTGACTGGGTAATTTAACTTTGCTGACCATATAGCAAAGATTAGGCAATTACAGTATCAATACTTCTCGGTTAATCACTTTTAACTCGGAATCTGGTTTGGGGAAAAGGTTAAAGGTTAAGGGGTAAAGGTTTTTTCTTTTCCCTTTCCCATTCCCCTTTCCCCCAAAACCCGACAAGTTATTGATTACAGTATCACCGCACTCGGTCGCAACCAGTAGTTCAACTCTGGTGCTGTAAATGCTTGGCGGATTTCTTTTCGTTCCGAATTCAAAACCATCGGACGCTGTACACCAGCAAGAAACTGCACATCATAAAGTTCTTGGCAGCCTGTGGTGAATTTCAGCATTCCTACATGCTGCCCATTTCGCAAATCTACGACTGCCACACCACAAAGCAACTGCTCAAACCGTTGAGTAATGGGCAACCCTCCAAAAATATGCCGTTCCCGAATCTGGCATAGTCCCACTAGGGCGTAATACCCGACGCAGCACAATCCCCGCAGAAATCCAGGGAGTACACAGACTACCTGTTTGTCTCCTGATTCTGGATGAATGCGCCATACTTCCCCAGCACCAGAGTTGAGTAACCACAAAAACCCGTCATGCCAAATTGGGGAATGGGGCATTGATAATCCATCTACAATAATTTCATTGCTCTCTACTTCCACCACCACGCCACCGTTGGCTTTACCCGGTCGCCATCCCCCGACGGTATCTGTCGTACCGAGGGCAGTCACATACTTGGGTTTGCCATCCACCATCGCTAAACCATTCAGGTGACAACGGTCTTCTGGCACTACTTCGGAAATAAATTTGGGATGCCAGCGCGGTACAAAACTAAAGTCTGGACTCAAGGTAGAAAGACAGGAAAAACGGGTGTTGACAATCCACAGCCCTTCTCTGCCAAATTCCAGGTCGTGAATGTTCAGGTCGCCTGTAAAATATGTCATCCGTGGCAGATAAAGGGCATCGTACCGTCCGGGCTGGTCTTCTAAAAACTCATAAGCTAAGGCGGGGGCATTGGCTAATAAACAGACTTCGTGATGACTAGCCAGTGCTAAACGTGAACCATTCACTGCCAATCCCATTGGTTTGGAAAATTGGCGTAACAGCATGGTAATCTGTTGTCCATTCCAGCCTACTAGTGCTAGTTTCCCGGCTTGGTAGGTGGTGATGGCAACGGAACCTCCGGCTTGACTCAGCCAAGAGATAAATCCGGGATCAGCATCACACTGAATTAAGTTATTCTCTTCTGGGGCAGTAGTGGTGGAGGTGGTTAACATAAATCAAATTTTGTTGGGGCAATAATGTTATGGTTTGGACTTAGCCAAGTATAAAAACGGTTAAACAAAACTAAATCCATTAAAAAGTAAAATTAGTTACCAATAAAAAACCTGTACCAGGAACAACACCAAAAGGAATCGCCCGCTGATAACAGGTCGCGCTGCATCAAGCTGCAATGTATCGAACCTTGCAGACATTTTGAGCTTAGTTGTTTTTAGAATGTTTTACTGGTAAGTATTGTTTGGGTGACTAATGTATGATATTAACTTTTGATTTAAAACAAATCAGTATATATATTGAAGATAAGCTTAGTCAAAACTTGAATTATTTGCAATAAACAATATTGTAGGGGCGCATAGGTGTGCATTAGTGTCAACTTAAGCCAAAAATAACGTACTGATTAGGTGTTGTTCACCCGCCAGGGAATATAATTAAGAGACTAATTGCTCAAGTCTACTGAAGTAGACTGAAAATTTTCGCGCTCTAAAGTCCTCTTCAGATGACTTTAGCTATGAGACAGGGATTTACAATCCCTGGCGGACGGGAGGTTTAGCGTTAAGTTGACACCAATGACAGGTGTTCGCCCCTATTGGTGATTCTGATTCAAATAAATAAAAAATTCTATAATACTCTTCTCCAACACGGAGAGGAGTTGGAGAGAGTTTGGTCGAAGTCACGTTAATTGATCGCCTTTGGTAATTTGGAATTTTGCACAATTGTACTAATCTTCTCTTTCGCCAAAAGCTGTTTGTAAAACCACTGCAATTCCTCCATCTTGGTGATATTTATCTGCCCAGGCACGAATAACTTCATCCAATTCTTCCATAGCTTGCTCCATTTTTTCTGGAAGAATATCAAGTTCTTCCAACAAGCGCATGGCATTTCGTCGTCGTTCTGCCCAATTTTTCATCATGCGGAAATACCGAGCGGTATCTTCTACCATGATGTAAGTACGTTCTTGGTCGTCTGCTGGGGCATAAAAAGGACGGGTAAGAGCGTAGAAGGGCATTCCCCAAGGAGAATCAATGCGGGTTACTGTTCCTGAATAGAGGAGACGGCGCTTGATATGCTCACCCAAAGCTTCACTCAAAGGCATTTGGTGTTCGGGTGGCAAGTCTTCTTGCGATCGCCTGTGCAAAAACTCAATCAAATCCAGAAACTCAAAAGAGCTAACTAACTGGGCATCAGGTAGATTACTGGGCAGCTTTTGCTCAATTTGTCTTTTTTCTTCACTTGTCAGACTGCTACCAGGAACGCGCGATCGCCCCGGTTGCCAAGGATATTTTTCTAGCCAGACATAAGGCAATTGAATCAAATAGCGAGGTTCTTGAGAACCCAACATTTTTAACAGTTTGCCTTCTGTTAACGCCTGTCTGACTTCTTCTACAATAATTTTTACACGTTTCGGCTCCAAGTGGTGCAAATGCCCTGTCATTCGCAGGTTTTGTCCCTGCTCTAGATAGGTCATGTAAATTGCACACTTTGCTGCTGTTGCGGCTGCGTCTAAAAATGCCCCATGCCTGTGCCCACTCGTCCGCATGGCACTAAAAGCCAGATAAAGCATGATCTGATCCATCGCACTGGGGTCAAGACGTTTGATCAGATCTATGTCGTTACTCATATTACAGACAATTGAATAGCACGTTTACAGAATTTTTAATCGAATGAAAATAGGTAGTATACACCTGGCTGAAGGCGATGTCTTCACTTCAGACTATATTAGTATGCGATAACTATGAGATCAGTAGTAGTCCAAACTACCATTTTCGCATATTTTCTGGTACACAGGAAGATTTAGTCGTTGTTACTATAACTGTCCCTGCATCTGACCGGAAAATTACATACATCACCAAGTTCAGCTTGACGGCGGTTAGATCCCAAAAGTCAAATGTGTTGCAAGTAATCTACAAAGCTTTTCAGTTCTCTGAAGTTTTTCTCATCTTTCAAGAGCAACAACGTCAAGCTGCTTACACCTAATTATGGCATTATGCCGACTCGGAGTAAAAACTAGTTTGCGCGGTTCATCTGGGATATCTGTTACTCGAAAAAGATGATTTTTTCAGCTTTGGCGAATTATTTTGTAGTACACAAGGTGACTAAAAATAATTGGGAGTGGTCTAAAAAGAAATCGCTTACCAGGTGTAGGTAGCCACATTTAGAGGTTGAGCTATACGGCTCGTTGTGAACTATTATCGCGTTCACAACCTCCAGTGATGTCTTGGCAGTATCAGCCGTTGGCTTGAGGAAAGATAGTAGACATTAAGTAGAGCAAATAATTCCAATTTCAAAATGCCTGTTGTGTTTTCAAATATTGTTCCTCATCATATCATTGTTTTTTGGTTTTGGAATAAAAATATGTATTTTAAAGTTTATAAATGATGCGTATTTAAATAATTTATATCTGCTTAAATCAAGGTTTGATGATATTTGTATTTTGACTACTAAATTCAAGTCTTATTTATCTTTTTGTATTGATGATTAGACACTGAAAGCCGCGATTTAGACTGAGACAATCGCGTAGCCATAAGGCTTTGTTGAGTTTGCTAATAACCAAAAAATTAGTGACTAGTCATACATATAATAAAACATAGTGGATACCATCTGATAATTATTTAGAGATTTTTTTTCAATGAATTTATATTTTTTTCATGAAATAATTTTAAAATTTCATGATTTAACTAATTCATTGGCTAGTTTCAAGTATGTTTTTAACTCGCCGTTTTATGTATTTGAGAGACTTGAATTACGTAGATACTTTGTTGCTATAAAATGAGGATACTCCGTAGCAGGTTATGATCTAAGCTTCTTTATCTGGGTATCTGGGCGATACCTACGGCGGGCTACGCCTACGCAGACTAAATTGACGTTTTCCAGATTGCCAGAAATAAAGATATCATCTGATCAAACACAAGAGCATAGAAATGAGGAATTTTGAATTTAGCGTTACTCGCAGAGGTTTTCGTAGAATAAAGGTATTAGCTGTTTCGTAAGAATTCAGAATAGTTAAAGAATCAGAGAAACATTTGATGAATAAATATACTAATTATTCTAGATTCCTTATAAATTCTGACTCCTGACTCCTGGGTGCTAAATTCTGACGCTGTTTCACTGGCGATCGCTCCATCTCCATATATTCATGTCGCTAGAATAGTCTCCCACGTTTAAAAAACGGATTATACCAATTCAATTAATGATTGCAACACATCCTTGGATAAAGACGCGATGAATCGCGTCTCTACAAATGGTCTATTTGTCGCATTCTTTTTTCAAATTGGTATTACTCTAAACACTTCTGCTATTTCTTTATCTCCTAGTTCAAAACGTACTGCAATACTTGCAATAGTCTTAA
>NZ_JAWJTF010000308.1:0-2397 GCF_048836525.1 Nostoc sp. CALU 546 | reverse complement strand
TATATTCTGGAAGTGTGGTAATGTTTTCTATTTGTAGTTGAGCGCCGACTATCTGTAATTCAATTGGATGTACTTCGTCTAGTTCTCCTGTTAAATCCTGCACTAATCGGTTGATTAATTCACTACTCAGTTCATAATGTGAACGTTGGGTAAGACTGTGAATTATAGCTTTGGCATCCTGGCTAGAGAATTTTCCTAAATAGTAGCGAATGTCCTTATCGAGAATATTTTTATTAATTACACCTAAATCATATAATCCAGTAATATTGTTTTGGCTCAAGCGTTCAAATTCTAACAGATGATGTAAATAATCTTCTCGTAATGAGAGAATAACTTTTACATAAGAAATATTTAAGCATTCACTAAAAAATTTATAAAATTCTATTCTTTGGCTGGGAGGATTACTAACAAAGAAAAATTCTTCAAACTGGTCTAGTATGAGTATTATTGTATAATTGCGTTCAGATGCTAACCGAATTTTTTCTAGCAGTATAGTGGGTGCAGAGTCAAGACTAAGCGATATTTCTGTATGTGCCAGTGCTTGATTAATACTGCTGATCAAGATTGTCATCCAATCGGTATAAACAGACAAAACAATAGGTATAGGAATTCGTTCACCGATAACTTTTCCCTTAAGCGCTGGCACTAAACCAGCTTTGAGAATCGAACTTTTACCTACACCTGATGGCCCATAAATTACTGTGAGTTTGTAGTCAGCGCGGCTAATTCTTTCAATTAAACGATTGACATCTTGTTGGCGTCCAGAAGCAGATATTTCTTGAGCAATCTCTTCAGGAATAAACGGTATTTTATGAGGTTCCAGTACTGGGTTAATTCTGGGGCGTTGCGGCTGCAATTGACTTGCGCCGATGAAGGCACGAAAGCCATACTGGTGTTCTATTTGAATTTTTTCTTGCTTCAGCTTAAAGGCTTCTGTATAGTCATGACGCTCAAAAAAGTAAAGCGATCGCAGTTCCTCTAATATCTCTAGGTAAAGTGATGGCTGATGTTGTAGCTCACAAACTACCCTCGCCCATTCTAGGTTATTGATAGCCTCCTCCCACTCACCCAGATGCCGTTGTGTACGTGCTAGCAAGAGAAGATACCAACTTTCTTGTTGGCGTGTTCGCAAAGCGTCTCGCAGATAAACTTCTGTTGCTTCTTCGGCGATAGAAAGTGCTGTATTTGCTAATTCATGAGCTAGTACCCAATTTGACTCAGAAGCCGCTACATTTGCCAAAAAGCCATAATTTTGAGCAATTTGTGCAGGAGTTCCATAAGTTTTATGTAGATGTAATGACTTTTGAGCTAATTCTTTTAAGTCATCCCAGGCTTGTAAACGTTGCAGCATTTCACAAGCAGGCAAAATAAATTTAGCAACTAAGTCTTCTCTTTGTACCTCTTCCAATAGCTCCAAGCATTGTTTAAACCACAAGAGAGCATGTTCGCAATAGCTGCTAGTATTTTGGTATAAGTCTGCCATTCGGTGATAGCAAAGTCCCAGGTGGAATAGTACTATTGCTTGCTTGAGTGAAGACGAGGTAGGAGTAGGGTGAGGACATGAGAGGGAGAAAGAAGAATTACTTTCCCACTCTGCTACTCTTTTTATTTCCTGCTGCCATAATGCTAGACTTCTTTGATAATTGGCTAAAGCACCATTAATTTGATCGTTGGCATATTTATCTCGCCCCAAGACAAACTCTAAACTAGCTTCTAATCCTGGTGTTAATTGAACACCATACAGACGCAACAAATCATTACGGGCTGATTCTATTTCGTGGCGGTGTTGAGACTTAGGATCTAAATCGAGGAAAGCATTAGATAAAAAAGTTTCAGCACCAGCTTCTAAAACTTTGGCAAATAGAGATTCTGCCTCTTGGTGGATCAAAGCAATTAAATCTGCTTTGGCCATTTCAAATTTAATTGTGGTTGCAGCCCAGCTTTTGAAATCAGGCGCTAATCTTGAAAGCAATGATGCGACTTCATCTTGGAGCCACAACACCACTGGAAATGGAAAAGTTGCAGCATAGATATCTCGTGCTTGGTTGATGCCTGTAAGTAAGTTTTCCAGGTCGATAATTGACTCAATACCAAAAACCATCACAGCAGATGGTAAAGAGTCTGTCAGGACGGCAGGATTATCTAAAGATAGTTCTGAGACTATTGTGGTGTGTAAAGAAGTAGTTGATGGATTAAGAACGATTTCTCTGATGTTGATGTCTTTGGTGATGGAGCGAATATTCTCTAACATTTGCTCACGTAATTGCCCATAGTTACATCGCACTAAAATCAGGGCAAATTGACCTTCGGAAAGCGCGATCGCTCTAATCAGTCTTTGCAAAGTATGCTGATTTTCTTTGGTGTAGACGCGTAGCTGCTTATCATTAGGCATTGGGC
>NZ_JAWJTF010000063.1:0-56461 GCF_048836525.1 Nostoc sp. CALU 546 | reverse complement strand
AGTTTAGCTTTATGTCTTGTGCTATGCTGGTAAGGGTATTGATATTGGTTTTAACAAGGCTTAGGGAATGGGGGAGATGAGAGGACAAAGGGACAAGGTTAAAGGGAAAAGGATAAAGAAACAAACCCCTTCCCCTTTACCCTTTACCCTTTACCCTTTTTCATAATCTCCCATGCCCAATGCCCCATGCCCAATACCCCATAATTTAAACATTCTTTACATTTGTATTTGGAAAAATTGCCCACTTCAGCTAAAAATAAAAATGAGAGCAGTTGACAAAACTTTAATTTCTACTTAAGAGAGGGGTTCTAGATATGGATATCGATTACCGGATAGCGATCGTTTTAGCACCAGTTGCGATCGCAGCTAGTTGGGCAGTGTTTAATATTGGCGCTGCGGCTTTAAGACAAATTCAAGGCTTTTTGGATAGAGAAGCTTAAATTCATTAATCGGGGATTGGGCATGGGGCATTGGGCATTGAAAAGAGGTAGAGGGGAAAAAGGTAATTTTTTATTCTCTCCCCTGCTCCCCTGCCCCCTACTCCCCGTGCTTCTTCCTTATCCCCACACTCCCTATTCCCCACCCTTAAAACTTGGATATCGATTCTGTAATACAACCCTTGCAACGCTTTGGTGTGCATCTGGGACTCGATCGCATTGTCAATCTATTGGCAAATCTTGGCAATCCCCATCACCAAGTCCCGGTAATTCATGTTGCTGGCACTAATGGCAAAGGTTCAGTCTGTGCCTATCTTTCCTCCGTACTAACTGAAGCAGGTTATCGTACAGGACGCTACACTTCCCCCCATTTAGTCGATTGGACGGAACGTATTTGTCTGAATGAACAGCCAATTTCTTCTGAGGAATTGAGCCAATTATTAGAAAAAGTCCAAGCTGCTATTCGTGCTGGTGATGATTCTGCAACTCAGTTTGAAGTAATTACGGCAGCTGCTTGGTTATATTTTGCCCAGCAGCAAGTCGATGTGGCTGTGGTAGAAGTCGGACTAGGAGGGCGCTTAGATGCTACAAATGTCTGTTTGGAACCCTTGGTTACAATCATTACTTCTATTAGCCGGGAACACTGGCAGCAACTTGGCCCTACCATCGCTGACATTGCTAGAGAAAAAGCAGGTATTCTCAAACCTGGATGTCCCGTTGTGGTTGGAGGATTGCCACCAGAGGCAGAAGAAGTTGTGCGATCGCGTGCTTTAGAATTACAATGCCCGATTTTTACGCCTCAACCTGCCCGTCAAATCGCTACAGGATGGGCAGAATATCAAACTATTCAAAATTCTAAATTAATTAAATACCCGTTACCGTTAGCGGGACAAATTCAATTAACTAATTCAACTTTGGCTTTAACTGCTTTAGAAATTCTCCAACAACAGGGTTGGCAGATTTCTGAAGAAGCCATAATTAACGGCATGGCAAAAACTAAATGGCCAGGGCGAATGCAATGGACTACCTGGAAAAGCCATAAATTATTACTTGATGGCGCTCATAATACCGCCGCCGCCCAAGTTCTCCGCCAGTATGTTGATACCTTAGATGCAGTTAACCCTAACCCCGTCAATTGGGTTATGGGAATGTTTGCTGATAAAGATCATGCTGATATTTTTGCCGCCCTGCTGCGCCCAGGCGATCGCCTTTTTTTAGTACCAATACCAGTAGAACCTTGGCCAGGTAGAACTTCCGCTAATCTACAGGAATTAGCAAGCCTAGCTTACAGCCTTTGTCCCCAATTAAGCGATCGCCAAATCCATCCAGATTTATTCACAGCATTAGAAACTGCAACCTCAACCACCACCACAGACGATTTAATCGTTTTGTGTGGTTCCCTTTATTTAGTCGGCGATTTTTTACAACAAGGGAATAGGGAATAGGGAATGGGGAATGGGGAATGGGGAATAGGAAGAAAGGGAGAAGAGTTTTCCCCTCAGCAAGAGCAGCACCCCGCCCCTCTGCCTCTTTTCAATGCCCAATGCCCAATGCCCCATTCCCAAATTTATCTATTGTTCCACTCTTGCGCCGCATCTTCTACAGCTTTATCTACAGTCTTTTGGTTTAACATTGCTGCTTGTAAGTTCTCATAAACTGCTTTTTGCAGTTTCTTGGAATCTTTCAAAGTAGGAGTTAATATTTCTGCCTTTTGCAATTGTTCAGCAGTAATAACTCGTGCTTTTTCAACTGTTGAAGCATTAGCTGGAACATCTTTAAAGTAACTATCAGATAATGCCTTGACTGTAGAAGGTAGGACATTTGCAGCCTTAGCAAAAGCTAACTGATTTTCGTCATTGGTGACAAATAAAGCAAACTTCACAGCGCCGTCTGGTTGTTTGCTATCGCGGGGAATAACTATGTTCATCACTGCGACATTTTTCTTACCTGTGTCCCCAGTGAGTTGAGGTGCTATTCCCGAACCTTGAGCAATTTTCGGGGCGTTATTTGCGATCGTTTTTAGGAACTCTGGGCCAGAAGCTAGAAACACAGTCTCTCCAGATTGGTATAAATCGATCGCGTGGCGATGTCCTTGGGTTAAAGCCTCTTTGGGAAGTAACCCTTTTTTATACAAGTCTACCCAATACTGAAACGCTGCCTTACCTTGTGCTGAATTAAACGCCGCTTTCCCCTCAGCATCTATTAGGGTGACTCCCATTTGCACGAAAGATTCCAGCACTTCACCGGAATCTTGCGGTACGAAAGTCACAAAAAAGGCATATTTCCCTGTCTTATCTTTAATTTGTTGGGCTGCTTGTGCCAATTCTGCGTAGGTTGCAGGGACTTTATTGATACCTGCCTGTTTTAATAAATCAGTGTTATAAATGGTTAACCGTGTGGTGAGATACCAGGGAATCCCAAAACTCTTGCCATTAAGGGTACTTGCTTTCCATATATTCGGTAGATAGGAGGAACGTACATCGTTTGGAACTTTCGCATCTAAATCTAACCAGGCATTTCGTCCAGCAAGTTGGGAAGCAAAACCTGGATTGAGGTTAACTACATCAGGTGGCGTTTTTGCTGAGACGGCTGTTAATATTTTGTTCTCCATCGCCGCCCAAGGTACATCGACCCAGTTAATCTTTATACCTGGATTTTGCGATTCAAAATTCGTAATTAGGCTTTTGAAGTAGTCGGTAAATTGAGGTTGGAGTTGCATTGTCCAAAACTCAACAGTTGACACTCCTGAAGTAGCTTGTTTTGTATTTGTACTAACATTACCTGTGCTGCAACTTACCATCCAACTGGTTAATAAGCCAAGTAGTGTAAAAGCAACAAGTTGTTTAAATTTTCGCAATTGAATCATTTTCCCAGTATTTTTACGCTTGCTCAGTGTCAAAAGCTTAGATCAGAATTGTCGAGATTATAGGCTAAATAAATTACTTAGCACCAAGTCCGTTTTTAGTATCATTTAAATTTTCAATTTAGCAGTCCAGCGGGCACAACTGTGGTAAAAACCTTCAAAAGTCTGTTTGGCAAATCGAAGAAAGGGGTCGGCATTGAACTTGCTCCCGAACGGGTAAATGTAGTTCAGTTACGCAAGCAGGGTCAAGGCTTAAAACTAGAAACCTTTACATCTGTAGCAGTTCCAGAAGGTGTAGTTACCGATGGTCAAATAACCGACCCCGCAGCAATGGCGCAATTAATCCAGCAGGCGCTAGCTGAGAGCAAAATCAAAACTTCTCGTGTTGCTACTGGTGTACCAGGGCGAGATTCCATCGTTCGGATTATACCAGTGCCAACGGAGTTAGATGACAAAGAACTGCGAGAAATGGTGCTAAACCATGAAGCAGGTTTGTATTTACCCTATCCTCGTGAAGAGGCTGATGTAGATTATCAGAAACTTGACTACTTTATAGACGAGGATGGCATTGAAAAAGTACATGTACTTTTAGTTGCAACTCGCAAGGAGATAACGGATACCTATATAAGCACTTTCGAGCAGGCAGGATTGCAAATTGATGTTTTAGAAATTAACAGTTTTGCCCTGATTCGGACTATTCGCGAGCAACTGCGGCAATTCGGGCCACAAGAAGCAGCAGTACTAGTTGATATAGAGTTCGACAGTACAGAAATTGCCATCATCGTTAACGGAGTGCCGCAATTTTCGCGCACAGTCCCCATCGGGACTTATCAAATGCAAACTGCCTTAGCAAGGGCAATGAGCTTACCCACATCACGAGATATGGAACTGTTACACGGAATGGTTATTCCCCCAACTCCTATAGATGGCGGAAAAACCGGTGTTACCGAAATTGATCCTGGTATGGCAGCCATATTAAGAGTATTGGGAGAACTAACGGATGAACTGCGCCGTTCCATCGATTTTTACCTCAATCAAAGTGAAAATTTGGAGGTAGCGCAGATTTTATTAGCTGGGCCAGGAGGTGGACTCCAACAGCTAGATGAATTCTTTACCCAACGCTTGAGCTTGCCAACTACCCAAATCGATCCAATCGGGTCTTTGTCCTTAGAAGTTGACACTGATAAATATCCACAGGTACAACGCTCTGGTTTAGCGATCGTACTCGGTCTAGGAATGCGGGAGGTGTAATAAAATGTATAGCCTAGATGTTAACTTTCTTAAAGACCGCCCAGCATACCAGAAAAAGCCTGAGAGAAAGGGAGGAATAGGTCTAAAGCTGCCTACAGGAAATTTAACACCTGTGTATGTGGGTGTTGCATTAGGTGTAGGTCTTCCAGCTTTATTGGGAGTTAGCTGGTGGATATTGCAAGGGAAGATTGTTGAATTAGATGTTCAAATATCACAACTAGACCAAGAAAGCAAGAGGCTAGATACAGAAATAGGAAATCTGAATAAAATCAAAGCTGAGACGAATGCTATTAAAGGTGAAACACAAGCTTTAGTGACTGTATTTGACCAGATTCGACCTTGGTCAGCAATGCTGCAAGATTTGCGCGATCGCATTCCAGCAGCAGTGCAAATTGAGAATATCAAGCAGATTCCCCCTATTGCGGCAGCAGCAGGTCAGCCAGTAGGCAATCCCGCGGGAGGATTAGAAATCACCGGATTGGCTCGTTCATTTAACGATGTCAATGATTTCCTATTGAGTTTACAGCAGTCTCGCTTCTTGAAGTCCACAGAAAGCAGAATTCTGACGGCAACGTTAGTAGATGCTCCCTTACCACCAGGTGTAGGTCAATCTCCTGCTGGTGTAATAATTAAGCCACCCCAAGTAGTTAAATACACTATTCAATCAAGTATGAATGATGTTCCAGCTTCAGAATTAATCCGGGAGTTGGAAAAAAAAGGCACAGTGGGGTTAGTTACTCGAATTCGTAATATGCAACAAACAGGAGTCATTTCAAAATGACGCTGAGTGATGATTTAAATTTTGCTGAACATGGTGGGGAATTCGATTCGGAAACGCCAGCCCACCCCGTGGTATTTGGTATTGCCTTCACACCAAAAATTATTGGGATCTTAGTGGGGGTAATTGGTTTAGCAGGAGCAGGTTATATATTGTTAAACCTGCTGATGCCAGCTTGGGAAAGCTATCAGCAGCAGCAAGCAAAAAGCACTGAACTGCAAGGGCAAATTGAGCAAAAAAAAGCCAATATCAAACAGATTGACAAAGTTAAAGACGAACTAGCACAGGCAAAACAGCAAAAAGTTCAGGTTTTAGATTTATTTGCTAACGAAAAAACCTTAGATACATTGTTGTTGGATCTGAACCGCTTAATTGAGTCTGGTAATACTCCAACTTCTATTAATGCAGTGAGAGCCAAACTGAAGAAATTTGTGCCCGTTTCCCAAAAACCAGAACCAGTTATCGATGGAACTCTAGGACTACAGGTTGACGGTAAGCTGCAACGCAGCATTATCAATGCCGAAATTACCGGAACTTACGAACAAACACAATCGATAATGCGTAACATTGAGCGGTTACAGCCTTTGTTAATAGTTAAAGATTATGTGGCAACTTTGGCTCCAGTAGAGACAAGATCCCCATTAGATAAAACACCGATGCAGGTAGGGCCAGCAGCGATTAATACATCATTCCAATTACAGGTATTGATGCCACTTAGTCCAGAAGAAATAGCGGCGGCGGCAGCTAAAAATGCCCCGAAAAAATAGTCAACTAAAGCCAGGGCGAATAGAATTCGCGGCTACAGTAGCGTTCGCCCTTGGCGTTCCCGCAGGGTAGTCCGCCTCCGCGGACTAAGAAGAAATTGAGGGTTTGAAACCCACGGAGGTGGGTAAAGTCTTGTGTAGACGTGGTTTTTAAGCGCCTACGCACAAATTGTCTGTAAACAAGGTTTTATTAGGTGAGGAATGAACTGTGAAACAGCTTCACGGTAATAGTTTTATATTGAGTACTGCTGCTTTTGTATTTTTGGCAGCTCAACCAGTTTGGGCACAAATCAGCCAAGTTACTAATGTACAGTTAAATGCAGTTGATGGTGGAATTAGCGTTGCTTTGAAAACTTCTTCCGGGTCACGCCCCCAAGTTTTCACTACGAAAAGAGGCAATGCTTTAATTGCAGATATTATCAATACTCAATTACGATTACCACAAGGTAATAGTTTTCGTCAAGATAGCCCAGCACCAGGAATTACCTCTGTTGAGGTTAATCAGCTTGATGCCAATAGCATCCGGGTGACGGTAACTGGCAGTAACAACGCACCTGGCAGTCAACCCGTGGTGCGATCGCAAAATGGAATTACACTCAGCTTTAGCCCATCCACTGGCACTACAGCATCAGCACCAACGCCAACAGCACCAACATCCACAGCACCACCTGTTACTACTCCAGCCCAATCTGGTCAAAATTCAGGTGTTCTCGTTCCCAACCCACAAGTCACCATTGACGGACAACCTGCACAAGCTGCTGGGCCAGGTCAACCTCTGAGTCAGGCTCCACCTTTCTTACCTAGAGCCGTTGCCCCACCAGTGGGAGATATTGCCATATCTAATACTGATGCTTCTCCTAGCACAGTTGATTTAGGAACTCAGGAACGTGTACCCCGTCTAGTCCTGCGAGATGCGCCGGTGCGTGAGGTTTTGTCATTGCTTGCTCGTGCAGCTAATTTGAACCTAGCTTATATCGGAGGTGAGCAAGGTGCTGCTGCTAATGCACCAGCAGTTTCTCAAACAATCTCGTTAGATATAGAAAATGAACCAGTGCAAGATGTGTTTAACTATGTCTTGCGTTTGAGTGGTTTAGAAGCGAACCGTAGTAATCGCACGGTTTTTGTAGGGCCTAAACTACCTAATTCCACCCGTGATATGGTTATGCGTAGCTTGCGACTCAATCAGGTAACGGTGGGAGTCGCCCTGAATTTTTTGGTCGGCTTGGGAGCAGAAAGTGCCGTCAGCCGAGAACGACAAGTTACCAGTGTTAATGCTGTACCTGTAGGTGCTGGAGTTGCTCCCATTACACAAACTCAGACGACTACAGAAACCAAAGTTGAAACTCAACGCGTTGATTTCAAAGACTCTAACCCATTACTCAGAGGTTTACAAGCATTAGGAGATGAGCGCACCAATGCTCTAACCTTGATTGGGCCTCCTCGGCTAGTTGAGATGGCGATGGCTCAACTAACTCAACTTGATATCCGCCGTCGTCAGGTGGTAGTTAACGTAAAGATTATCGATGTTAACCTCTTGAACACCCAGGACTCTAACAGCAGCTTTTCTTTTGGTATTGGTAACAACTACTTTAGCAATGATAGTGGTGCTGCATCTCTGAATTTTGGTGGTTCCAGACCAGCTACTAGCGCTGAAGCAAGAAGCAATGTAAGCGGTGGTACGCCTGTTACTGCTAATCCTTATAGTGGTGGTAATACTTTCCTGGATTTAAATAACTCTACTCCTATTCCAGGAACTGGAATAGGCAACAGAACAATTGTGGACGGGGTGTTACAACAACCTGATGTACGAGGAGGAACTGAATCATTCTTTAACCGTCGAGCCGGGGTTTCAGAAAATCCATTCCAAACCGGTTTCACAGACATTACCCAGGGAACACCAAATGTAACCACTATTACAAATATTCCTGCCGTTGCTCCTATTGCTGCTGTTCCTGCTGTTCTTGATGCACAAGGTAATGTGCTTGTTCCTGCCGTTCCTGCTACTCCTGGTAGTCCTGCTAGTAGAGTTACTACGTTCGCACCAGGAACTCTGGGAACAGTAACATCTGCTCTACCATCTCTGTACCAGTTCCCCAGACGGTTACTCGCTAGCTTGCAAGCTCAGATTACAAATGGCAATGCCAAGATTTTGACCGACCCGACCTTAATTGTGCAAGAAGGTCAAACGGCTAATGTCAAACTTACTCAGGAAGTGGTAGGAAACATCAAGAGCGAAACAACTCGTGGTGATGGTAGTTCTGTGCAAACTGTTACAGCTGAGAAAACAGATGTGGGTTTAACCCTAGCTGTTAAAGTTGATCGGATTGATGACAATGGTTTTGTATCCCTGTCAGTGGCTCCTGTTGTCAAAGCACCCCAATCTTCAGCTGTACTAAATGTTTCAGGAAATAACCAAACAATATTTTTGGTGTCTGAACGCTCTCTTAATTCTGGCTTGATTCGCCTGCGAGATGGTCAAACGCTAATTCTCTCAGGTATTATTCAAGATTCAGACCGGACAACTGTTTCCAAGATTCCTATTTTGGGTGATCTTCCACTAATTGGTTCGCTGTTTAGAAGTACAAACAGATCCAACCAGCGTAATGAGGTGATTGTATTGCTCACACCTCAAATTATGGATGACTCTGAAAACTCCTCCTATGGTTATAACTACAATCCCAGCCCAGATGTACGGCAAATCCTTGAGCGCAGGGGGTTGAAGGTTCCAGGTAGATAATAAAGATGATATGCAGGTGAGTCAGTTCTGGCAAAGGCTCAGATCCCCGACTTCTTAAAGAAGTCGGGGATCTTCTTGTTCACGAATTCTCCGCGCAGAGCAGATAAGCGGCTGAAGCCTCGCAGTGAAATGCTGTAAGTTAGTATTTCATTGTCCTGTAGAACAAAATAGATATAGGTTTGTAGCCCAGTCAGCCAACAAAAACGGGAGATACTCCTATGTCTGTGACACGCTACGCGAACGCAGAGAAGAATTTATGATAGCGATCGCCATCATAAATGTTAAGAAAGATGTTGCCAATTGATAGCCTTCTAGGGGAGAGGCTTTAATTTTTTCTTTTTTCCTACTAGAGAAGCTTGCTATGGGATTAGATTTCGCGTTGGTTTTTCCACCTGACGTGAAAAGTGATCAAAATCCCCGACTTTTTAGATAAATCGGGAACCTGAGCCTTCGATTTCCATAAAAATTGGTTAATTTCAGCAATAACTCTTCAACAACGGTAATTAATCCCAACAAATGCTGACCATCTTCCACCTCTCCACTCCTCTGTTTTATTGGCAATAGGGGTATTTACTAGGTATTTTTTCCTACTTTTGGGGTGGTTTTTAGTGAAACAAGTACTCTAAAATTACAAAAAATCCTGAAATCTATATAAATTAATGGTTTCATCTATCCACATCAGGCTACAACGCCTTAGAATGATTCATTGAAAAGTCGAGCCGATGGGATGTACAGGCGTTTTGAGTAAAAATACTCCCAAAGGATGACTTTTGTATTTCTGCGAACAGAGATTTCAGTACTGATGTATCAAGGTGCATCCGTAAAGAATCTCAAGTAAACCTTCAGGAGATTGACATGAACAAAGGTGAATTAGTTGATGCCGTAGCTGAAAAAGCTAGTGTTACCAAGAAACAAGCGGATGCAGTCTTAACTGCCGCTCTGGAAACGATTATTGAAGCGGTTTCCTCTGGTGATAAGGTAACGTTGGTGGGATTTGGCTCATTTGAATCACGGGAACGTAAAGCCCGCGAAGGTCGCAATCCGAAAACAAATGAAAAGATGGAAATTCCAGCGACGAGGGTTCCTGCCTTCTCAGCAGGAAAACTGTTTAGAGAAAAGGTAGCACCCCCAAAAGCATAGGTTCTGTCTTCGGGAACTCTTTTTTAATGCGGCAACCTGCACACGGGGGAAATTTAGCCTGGGCAGCAGCACTGGCTGGTTGTCCCCCTGACGCTATTCTGGATTTTTCTGCTAGCATCAGCCCATTGGGGCCTCCAAACAGCGCGATCGCTGCTATACTGTCCCAAATTGGTAATCTTAAGCACTATCCAGACCCAAACTATAGTGAACTGAGACTAGCTCTCAGTCACTTCCATCAATTGCCTTCTGAGTGGATTCTGCCGGGTAACGGCTCCGCAGAATTACTCACTTTAGTAGGTAGGGAATTAGCTCAATTAGCCGCGACAATTTTAATCACTCCAGCCTTTGGTGACTATTACCGAACCTTGGCAGCGTATAACGCTAATGTGCTGGAGTGTCCTTTGTCATTGGTGAGCCACTGCGGTCTTGGGGTCTCCCCAAGTGAAGCACGTGGCGTCACTGGTCATTGGTCATTATTCATTGACAAAGGACAAAGAACAAATGACAAAGGACTATTGCTGAATAATCCCCACAACCCAACCGGAAAACTATTTTCGCGGGACTCTATATTGCCCTACCTGGAGCAATTTGCTTTGGTTGTGGTGGATGAAGCATTTATGGATTTTGTGCCGCCTAATGAGGAACAAAGCCTGATTCCGGTGGTGCAAGAATATCCGAATTTAGTAATATTGCGATCGCTGACCAAATTTTACAGTCTTCCTGGGCTGCGATTAGGATATGCGATCGCACACCCCGACTGCCTAGCTAAATGGCAGCTATGGCGTGACCCTTGGCCTGTAAACACGCTAGCAGCAGCGGCGGCAATTGCGGCCCTTCAGGATACGGAGTTTCAGCAGCAAACCTGGGCATGGCTACCACCTGCACGAAATCAACTCTTTCAGGGTTTAGCTAAAGTACCAGGATTGCAACCCCAAGCAAGTGCTGCTAACTTTTTACTGGTTGAGTCCCAAGAATCTACGTCGCAGTTACAGCAACAATTACTCAAGCATAATCAGATTTTAATCCGCGATTGCCTTAGTTTTAAAGAACTAGGCGATCGCTTTTTCCGGGTTGCTGTACGTGAAGAGTCCGATAACCAATGCTTACTCACAGCGCTAGACTCAGTGCTGAGTGCTGAGTGCTAAGTGGGGAGTAGGGGAGTAGGGGAGATGAGATAATTTTTCACTCTCCCCAATGCCCAATGCCCCATACCCAATGCCCAATGCCCAATGACAAATGACAATTGACTACGATGTTGTAATTATTGGTGGCAGTCTTGCTGGATACTACGCTGCTCTTGCTGCAACCCAACTACGAGCTACAGTTGCTCTGGTGGAACCTAAAGTAGACTATGGGTTCACTCATCACCATGCTCTTACCGAAATCGGTAAACTGGCGCAGAAGTTGAATGATGCTGCTGGTTTTGGTATTCATGCCACACACACTAATACCTCAGAAGAATGCGACATATCTATGGCATGGCAAGAAGCGATGCTGTATGCTCAATGCGTCGCCTCAAATCTCAAAGAACAGCATTCGCCAGCCATCCTAGCCGCACAGGGAGTCGATGTCATTGTTGGCAGTGGTCAATTTCAATCTTCACCCCAACTAGCTTTTGCCGTTAACAATCGCCTCCTATGCGCCCGTACCTATTTGCTGGCCAGTGGTTCGCGTCCAGAAATTCCAGAGATTGACGGATTGGAAGCTACAGGCTACTTTACCCTATCTAATATTTGGCAATGCCTTAATCAAGCGAAATTAACCAAAAATTGGGTAATTATCGGTGGTATTCCTCAAAGCATTGAAATCGCTCAAACTTTAGCGCGATTTGGTTGCAGTGTGACGCTGGCAGTCAAGCATCCATATCTTCTACCCAATATTGACCCTGAGATAGCCATATTGCTTCAGGCACAGTTGGAAGTCGAAGGTGTGCGCGTCCTCACCGATAAACTAGTGACTCAGGTGAGGGTAATTGAGAATAAAAAGTGGATTCAAGCAGGAGATAAGGCCATTGAAACTGATGAAATTTTAGTGGCGACTGGACAACAGCCGAATCTTGAATCTCTAAATTTGGCAATGGTAGGCGTGAAATGGCATCGGCGTAGCTTAGTGGTGAATGATAAACTGCAAACCACTAACCATCGAATTTACGCTTGTGGTGATGTAATTGGTGGTTACGACTTTGCGAATGTCGCTAATTATGAAGCAAAAATTGCCCTGAACAATGCACTGTTTTTCCCCAGATTACGAGTAAATTATCGTTCCATCCCTTGGGCGATGTTTTCTGTGCCGATGGTGGCGCAAGTTGGTCTGACAGAGGCTCAGGCAAAACGCCAATTTCGTCGAGATGAAATTTTAGTTTTGCGACAGTATTTTAAAACAGTGGCAGCAGCTCAACTTCGAGGCGAAACCACTGGTATATGTAAATTAATTGTGCTACAAAATGGTGAAATTTTGGGAGCTTCAATATTGGGGTTAGAAGCTGGAGAATTAATTAATTTGATTGCGTTGGCAATGTCACAAAAAATTAAAGTCAAAGATTTAGCAAATTTATCTCCCGTCTATCCTAGTTTTTCAGAAATTCTGGAACAAACAGCAAGAGAGTGGAGTAAGCAAAAGTTAAATAGAAATATTGCTTTGCAAGAGTTTTTAGAAGGCTTTTTCCATTTCCGCCGCAATTGGAATTTGTGAGTTTGTGAGTTTGCGAGTTTGGAGTTTGGTTAAGGCAAGAGACGCGATAAATCGCCGTCTCTACAAGGATCAATCTTTTGTAGAGACGGCGATTTATCGCGTCTTTGGATCTAGAATTTTCATCAAAAAACCTTAACCGAACCGTATTGGGTACGAGGTCATTGGGAGTTCTTTAAAATCCCTGCATGATAATCCAAACTACCCCTGCCGCTACTAGAGGTACGCTGAGGTTATCTGTACCGTGAGGTGAGACTGCCTCTGCTAGGGTTGCGAAAGTAGCAGTTACCACAGCCGTTAACAAAGCCCATCCTAAATCTAAAGGTGTTGCTAGGGGACTCAGGGATGAACCAGGTAGCAACAATAGCACCAAGAAAATCACCATTGTACTGGCCATAAACATCGCTGCTGAACCTTCCCAGGAACGCACAGAATTTCCCACTTGGTACTTATGCTGTCCGAAGCGTCTACCGATTAATGCTGCTATTGCATCACCCCAGGTCATTGCCATTATCCCAGCTACAGCGATCGCAACCCTATCTACTGGCCCATCTGGTCGCCACAGTAACCCAAACAACAGCGTCACTGAGATAGCAAAATAAACTGTGCCAGGTGAGCTATCCTCTGTATCCATTGCGCCGATGAATCGGTAGCGGTAAAACAGGTAGTTTAGTCCGATAAAGGTAGCAAAAGGTATAATTCCGATTTCCCAGCGATTAAATAGCAGCAGGACGCCGAAAACCCACATTCCTGCACCAATATGAATTACTTTGCGCGTCAAATCTGGCTTTACGCCCAATAGCCTACGCAGTCCTTCGCCAATAATAAGCAGACTAGTTGCGTAAATATAAGAAATTGCTAGCCCGATAAAATCATTGTTTGTCATTTGTCATTGGTCATTTGTGATTTTGCTTTCTGGCTTGTTTACTTAGTCCGATCGCTATTTTTTCTAAAGTTCTTTTCTATTAACGAAACACTACCAATACCTTGAAGAATACCACGACCGATTAAACCTAAACCCCTACCAATTATTTGGGTTAAAATGAAGACTATACCGCTACCTACAAAGGATACTAATGTTTTTAAACGTGGTGCGATCGCATCACTAAATTCTAAAAATAATGTCACCACTAAAGGAATATTAGAAAGTTTGGCTAATTCCTGATTTCGAGGAGCATAAACTGAAGTTTTGGCAATACCACGAGGTGCAATTACAAATAAATCATAACGGCTTTCAAAAACTGCTTTTGGCTCATCTATATAATTTTTTAACCGATATTTCCATGATAAATCGTTTCTAAACCGTTCAATCTCTCTTGTAGAAATAAATTGGCGACTATATAAATTTTGCTTAATCTTTTCTACATCTGCTAAAGAGTTGAGTAGTGGTTGCACTACGCCATTAGCTATCTGAATCAACAAGTTCTCTAAAATCATTAATGCTTGGGACTTTGCTTCATGGCTCACTGCGGGATAAGAGCCATTATCAATATACAATTCTGTTTGAAATAGTAGATAACAATACAACTCACAAACTAGCGGAATTTGATTGAGGATATCTCTTTGCACTGCTTCTGTATTTTGCAGTAATAAATCAACAATTTCTATGTTTTTATCACCTATTTTTATTCTAGAAAACCTTCCAAAAAAAACTGTGATTGCTGATTGCCATAAATCGCGCAACAAGATATATTTCACTTCATATAATTGATTAATCTCAATTTGAGAAGCACGCAGTTCATCCAACTGATCAGCTAATTTTTGTAGGATAAGATAAAGTAATTCTCGTTTTTTCTCTTCACGAAAAATGTCAATTTCTAAAGCTACATCTGTGACATTCTGTAAAGGAAATTGAAGTTTGGTAATGCAAGACGCAAACAAGGCAGATTGTAGCGCTCCTGGACTAAGTAGAGGTGACATTTTCCTTTGCTCAATAGCACTACTCAACGAAGGGGTCAAAGGCGGCTCATCAGCAACCGGAATATCTTCTTCTCGCCTTTCTTGTGATGAAACCAACAACCGATTTAGCAACCAACGAGCTGCTAGCAGTTCTCGTCGCTGTCCAGCTAGAATTGCTCGATCTAAGACTGGTAATCCGGGAACTTGTAATTGGGCTGTGACTACGGCTAAGGTAGCGTCAATGTAACCAAATCCTGACAAACGTAAATTATTTCGCAGTTTAGAAAAAGGGAGTGGGGAGTGGGAAGAGACATGATTAATCGCGTCTGTACTAGGGAGTGAGGATGTGATTGCTTCTGTGTCCCGAAACCAATAGGAACCACCATCTGCAACTTCTTGCATGGCGGCGACTAATTCCGGGAGTGGTGTACCTTTCGGGCAGTAGCCATTTACACCAACAGATTTTGCAGCTAATAGCAATCCTGGTTCTTGCACAGAACTGAGAAGCAAAATTGGCAGGTTGGGATATAAGGCTCTAAGTTGCCGACAGAATTGTAAACCTAGCTGTTGACTAGTGATGGAGCGACCATTACCGAATTCCAAAACCACCAAATTTAGCTGGTTGGGGTCTTCTTGAGCAATTTCTGCTAAAATCTGCAAGGCAGCGGTATCAGTTTCTACCACTGCTATTACTTCTAGGTTAGGAATTGCTTCTAGAGTTACCCGTAATCCCAGACGAAAAATCGGGTCTTGGTCGATTAACAATAATTTTAGATGGCGATCACTCATAGTCTACTCAATTACGCAAGCACTGTTTTTTACCAATCAGAAAACAGCTTTGATACAAAACTTTGTCTTCCCCATTGTTACCTGTTTTCGCAAACTGATAAATCGATCATAATTGCCTTGTGCAGCCTTCACTGTGTAATTAAATGAACTTGAGTATTCGGCACTGGTTGGCGGAACGCTATATCCCAATCAATCAAATCAGAGGATTTTCAGCGGGACAATTGGCAGGTATTGCTTACCGGATTGTTCAGGATATGGAAGTCAAAAGCCTCATGCCTTTTGATATCTGTACCTTGGTAGAGGTTTTAGAACTGCCTTTAGGGATTGTTTGGGAAGAAATCAGTGTCATTTCCCAGTTGACAGAAAACTTGTTGCGTAGTCTCAGCCAAAAAAAACCGTTAAAACGTAATGAGGGCACATGGCTGGCGTTTCAAATTGCCTATCTTCAAGCTTTGCAAGCAATTCTAGAGCAGGAAGCAAGCTTACAAAGACCGTGGCTAGACCGGGCAAGTATACCAATCCAAGCACAAATACTTCAAGAGGGCGTGGGTAAACTCATCCTCCAAGATTCGCAACTGCAAGGATTGTTGAAAACTCTCAGCCCTGGTAAATTGACTGATACTCAAGCTGAACAAGCATTATCTTTGGTTGCAGATTCATTACTGGTGCAACAAATAAATAATGCTGCTATGGCTTGGTTAGTTGCCAATGGTGCAGAGGAAGTTGAAGCTAAACTCTTAATACAGCGTTTAGTCAACTCACTTCCTGGTCATTTACTGGTAGTCGTTACTGAAAATGCTGCCCCTTTAGCCCAACTGCAAAAATTTTTCCGTTTGGGAATTTCATTATCTCCCAGCTTGATCACTCCAGAAGTTGGTTCTACGATCGCTGAAAAAATTGATTTGCACCGAGAACATTACCGTGCAAGTTTGATTAAAAATCTGAGTATGCCTTTGCTGATGGAATCCTTTGCCCTTAAGGATCTCTATGTGCCGCAAAAAGGCTTACCAATAGAAGAAAATATTTCTGAGCAAGATAAAAAAACTGTTAAACCAGTTGATTTAAAGACTTGGGCGCAACAACAGCTAAGTGATTTAGAAACGATCGCCGTCATTGAATCGGAACCTGGTTATGGAAAAACTAGTTTTTGCCAACTTTGGGCAGCACAGGTAGCAGAAGAATTTTACCCTACTTGGATGCCTATATTAATTAAGTTACGGGATGTAAAATATGGCAAAACTTTTACCGAAACCCTAAATTCTGCTTTTCCTGTTAATCTTTCAACTTGGTTAGAGCAAGAAAATCTGCCTTGTCTATTGCTGCTGGATGGTTTGGATGAACTGCCCCCTTCTGCTCAAGGTATCAGGGCAAAAGCCATTTTTATTCAGCAATTACTGAACTTTAAATTTCAGTATAGACACAAAATTGTGTTAACGAGTCGGTCAACAACATTACAGGAAATCGCCCCAGAGATCCCGTTGCCATTGAGGCGAATTATCATTCAGCCCTTCGATGTGGATGAACTCAAACAATGGTTTCAGCAATGGGCAAAAGTGCAATCGTTAGCGATCGCTCAAAATTTCTTTACATTGTTAAAACAGGCGGGTTTATTTACCAGCCAGTCCAAGTTAAGAGAATTATCTGCTCTGATCCGCCAACCCTTAATGCTGCATTTATTGGGCATTTTACACCGCGACGGACTGCTAGATGATGAACTATTGCAATTAGCCGCTAATGCTCCAAAGTCTTCTCTGTTATGGGAAATTTATCATCGTCTGAGTCGATGGTTATTGGGTTATCCGCTAACTGGTGGGATCAAGACGATGCTACTGCGTACAGGATCGGCTCATATCCACCGAACTCCAGAAGCGATCGCTAATTTACTCGCTAATCGTCATCCCCAAGATTTACTTGAGCAGATGCAAGCGATCGCTCTCAAAATTTTACACTCGCAACGTCATCAAATTAATCTGGCTGGTGAATTTAATCCTCTACCAGGCTTTTATTTTAAAATTCGGGATTTAGAAAGCGCAGCCAAAAGTAGTTTAATTGAGTTTTCGCATCTGAAGCTAGGAGAATCTCTTTGTGCAGATGCCATTGCTGCCCAACTTAAATTTCTAACTCAGTACCAAAATGAGGTTTATGGTAGCCTTGTTTTTGTGCTTGATTCTCCTAGTAGCGTTGCCCAGCATATTTACAATTTACTGGGTTACGGGATACTTAGCCAAGAAATTGAAGAACTGGCGATCGCAATTTTACGCCGGGAGCAAAAGCACAAATTTTCTTTTGAAGTATTGTTCCAACGGCTTTTGTCTTTTTGGCGTGCTTACTGTCAAGGGCGTTGGCTAGACGAAGGAATAGCCCACAAAGCTTTGACTCATTTCCACACACTGCAAAATCCGGTGAATGTTGAGCAAGTGAATGCTGCTGTGGGACTAAATGTGTTTTTATTGCTTTGTGCGTGCTATCGAGAAACAAAAATCCCTTTTTGGCCTTGTGGGAATCCGCTCAATTTCACAGAATTCAATCCAGAGGCTTTAAGTGTCCTAATTGCGAGGACAACCGTTTTGCACAAAAGTGCCTTCGCAACCCGAATCAAGTCTTTAGCTGGACTCAATTTATCAGGAGCCTCTTTATTGCAAGTAATGTTAATTGGGGTAAATCTTGAGCAGACAAACTTATCCAATGCGGAGTTAATCGGGGCGAATTTGGCTGGAGCTAATTTGCAACAGGCTAACCTCGCAGGTGCAAACCTGCAACAGGCTAACCTCGTAGGTGCAAACCTGCAACAGGCTAACCTTACAGGCGCAAACCTACGACAGGCTAACCTTATGGGGATAAATCTTAATTCTGCCAACCTTACTAACGCCTGTTTATTTGACACCATTTTGACTGAGGCTAACAAAAAATTAGCTACAGATAATGGTGGCTTGTTCTCTAAAGAGTCATTTCAAAAACTGAAAAGTTTGCGTAGTTTACCGCTCCAGGCATCGCAGCAACCCTTCTTAAACACTGTCCACATTGCGACAAACACAGATGTTAATTGGAGCAACACACCTGCGATCGGACTAATTGAAAGCTGCGAAGGAACTATTGTACCAATAGATTTATACGATGATGATGCCGATGATGAGACAGTTTTTGGCAATAATGTTATTGGAGAATAGGGAATTGGGCATTGGGCATTGGGCATCGGGCATTAATCAAAAATTTCTCCTTTGTCCCTCTATTCCCTACTCCCCACTCCCCATTCCCCAATAGCATTCCCTAACCCTCTTGCGGATTCCGGTAGCCAAAAAAGTTAATACTGTAGTCAGTAATCTGCACTCCTGTTTCTTCTTCAATTTTGCGGATCAAATCTTCTGGTAGTTCCACATGAACATCAAGAATTTGATTTGTATCCACACAGTTTATGTGACTGTGAGAGTCACTGATATTGCCGTACAAACGCCCATCACAGCGTTCAATACATTCAATGATGCCTTGACTGGATAATGCTTCTAAGTTTTGATAAACAGAAGTATGACCGATCTCTTTGCCTTGTTGATTCAAGCGATCGTAAATCTCTCTTGCCGCAAGATGTTCATTTGCTTGCCAAAGTAATTCCAGAATAAAGCGACGCTGACGACTGACGCGCATACCCAGAATTTGACAGCGCTCAAGCGCATCTTCTAAAGAACGAATTGGTTTTGTCGTAATTGTTTGTTTTTGCATATTACAGCTTGTTAACTGTTAGGGGAATTTTCCCGTCTAAAATGTTTATTGGTTATTTAATATATGCAATAATATTGCACACCATTGTTCTACCTGTACTTATGTTTTGGCTTTTTGATGCTGCGGAAGTAACAGGTGGCGATAAATAATGATCTATTTTTTGGTTGTTGATGGCTACTTTGTCAGACCTTAATCTAAAACAAACTCATTACAACTTTAACTTAAAATTGCTGTAAATGTCCACCTTGGGGCAAGTGTTGCCTTACCCAAGTAGGCTAATTCTAATGGCATACATATTAATCGTGTGGTAACTTTTTAATAAAATGTCGGTATTTATCGCAACTAGAAAAGTAACAATTAAGTGTAGCAAAATCTAGTGTACGTGAGTGGTGTAGGCATAGCCCACCGCAGTCATTGCCATAGGCTTATATCAAGGCTAGCAACTAAATAGACCTCTTGCAAAAGTGCTTTTTGCAAGAGGTGGGAAAAGGGTAAAGGTTAAAGGGGAAAGGCAAAATACAGAACCTTTCCCTTTCCCCTTCCCCTTTTCCCGACTTCTGCAAGAAGTCCAATAATCTGTCAAGTTTGTAGTCAGCACTTTAGTCCTTATTTTCTAAGCACTAAAGTGCTTACTACAAACCCTCAAAACTTGAGAAGCTCTGACTTGAATCTAAACCTTGTATAGGTTGACCAAATTATCAGCAAAAAAGTATCAGTAAATACTAATTGATTTGTGAACAAGACTTTGTGATCCTAAAGGTCAATCTAGCGTCAAGCCCTGAAAGCTGCTACTGTAGATTGTCGATCCTAAAGTTGAGCAAAAAGAAAGTGGCTGCTGAGTCAAAGACAATTGCGATCGCACTCAATAATGACCTGATTAACAATCTGGATATATCTCCTGCGTCAACGGTGCTTGAACAACTGCTGCAAGATGGGATTGCATCCCATGAACAGCAACTACGCTTTGATATCAATTACGATCTTGAACCTGACGATCCACGGGAACTATCAGAAATTCCAGAAATCCGGCTGTGGTTTGTGCGCCTAGATGCCAAATACCCCTGGTTAGCATTTTTACTAGATTGGAAAGCTGGAGAATTTGCTCGTTATGCCGCCATGCTAGTACCACACCAATTCAGTTCCAAAGAAGGCATTCAGTACAATCCTGAAGCCTTAGAGATATTTTTAATGCACAAAATCTTTGTCTTAGGTGATTGGCTCAAACAGCAAGACATCCCCAGTCTCTCGCGCCTGAAATCCATGGCCCAAATGCTAGGTTATGAATTAGATGACGCTTTTTTTGAGATATTTTAGCTGCGTGAAAGTTAAGTTGGCACTCTAAAATCAAACTATGCTAAAACCCAATTCCCCATTCCCCATTCCCAACTAGCTGCAATTGAACAATGCGGATTTTGCTAGTAGAAGACGATCCAGAGCAAATAGAACCGCTCCATGACGCCTTGGCTCGTTCAGGGCATATTGTGGATGCCGTCGAAGATGGGGCAACAGCCCAATGGTTGATGGGTGAAAAAGATTACGATCTGCTGATTTTTGACTGGATGTTGCCTGATGAAGATGGTATCTTTCTGTGCAAACAGTATCGTCAAGCAGGAAAAGCGTCTCCTATCTTGATGTTGACGGCAAAAGATACCACTGTCGATAAAGTGATGGGGCTAGATGCCGGAGCCGATGATTACCTTGTCAAACCTGTAGATATTGAAGAATTACTGGCACGGGTGCGGGCATTGCGACGGCGATCGCCCCTGTGGTGTGGTGATGCTTTGCAAGTCAACGGGCTATCGCTCCATCTCGACACCATGCGCCTGGAATGGGGAAGCAGTAGCTTGAAATTGAAAAGCCGAGATTTTCAATTACTAGAGTACATGATGCGCCATCCTCGGCAAATTCTCACCCACGATCAGATCGAACAGGCACTCTGGGAATGGGGACAAGAACCTGAGAGTAATGCCGTAGTTGCTCGTGTAAAACGCTTGCGTCAACGACTGCGCGAGATTGGTGTAGAAACTTGGATTGAAACCGTTTATGGCACTGGCTATCGTTTAGAACCTCCTGCGGGGTAATCTATGGCTTATCGGGTTCAACGGCTCTATCAAAGCTGGCAAACTTTGCCAATTCGAGTACGGGGAACAGCGATCGTTGCCATTCCCATAACCTGCTTGTTTATGGCTCTATCAGCCTTTGCTTGGCTAAAAGCCAGTCTGGTAGAAGATGAAACCTGGGTGCAGCATACTCAAACAGTACGGCTAGAAACAAAACAGCTTCTCAACGCCTTGATTGATGCTGAAACTGGAGTTCGAGGTTATGGGTTAACTCAACGGGAGGAATTTTTAGCTCCTTATAAGCAAGCTCAGACAATTATTCCTCCATCCTTGAATCGATTAGAAAAACTGGTACAAGACAATGCCCAACAAACCCAGCAAATTAAAAAAATTCGCACACTGGTTGATGATAATTTAGAAATATTTCAGCAGAAATTAACCTTACAGCGAGAACTGAAACGAATTCGTGGACAAACTGATACCTTGGTTCCCGTAGCGTCCCTTTATGAGTGGTTGGAGGAAGGGAAATTAACGATGGATCAGGCGCGTCAAGAAATAGATCGCTTCGCTCAAACCGAGGAAGAATTATTAGTACAACGCATACAACATCAAGATTTTTATCGGCAAATTACCTGGATTGTATTGTGTATTTCTGTTGTATTTGGAACGATCGCAGCTTTGTTTGCAGTTCATCTTTTCTATCAACTGGAGCGAGAGTTAGCGAACCGAGAAATCAATCTGCGAGAAACCAATCAGCGTTTAGAAATAGTCTGCGATCAACTCCAGCGATTTACTGCCAATGCTTCTCACGAACTCCGGGCCCCCTTAGCGGCAATCATGAGCAATGCCCAAGTTGGGCTAATGGATTTAGATGAGTTAGACGACTCACTAATGAAACTGCGAAAGCGCATTGAGAAGATTATCAGCCTTACCAAACAGATGAGTACGTTGGTGGGTGATTTGTTATTCCTGGCGCGACACGAAGGATTATTGGCTCCTGACTCGATGGAATCGGTGAATTTAACAGAGCTTTTAGGGAGTATGTCTACTGAATGGTTGTCACAGGCAAAAATTCATTCTTTAGAACTTACCAGTCAGTTACCCGATACGGCTGTTGTAGTTCAGGGTGATGCAAACTTGTTACAACAAGCGATCGCTAATCTCCTCAGCAACGCCTGTCGCTATACAACCCCTGGCGGAACCATTGAACTGCGCCTGATTAGACAGCTAGAACAAGCTTTAATTCAGGTTAAAGATACTGGAATTGGCATTCCCAGCCATGCATTACCTCATGTATTTGAACGGTTTTACCGAGCTGATCCAAAACGTTCTAGAGCATCGGGTGGATTTGGACTAGGATTAGCGATCGCCCAGCAAATTGTTCAGGTTCACGGGGGACAAATCAGTGTCACCAGTACACTCGATCAAGGCTCAACCTTTCAAATTACCCTGCCACTTTTGACGCAATACGCTTGGGTTAAGGGCTAATTATACAAAATTGTGGGTTTTCGAGACGCGATAAATCGCCGTCTCTACAAGTGTTTTGGTCTTATTTGAACTGTATTGACTTTTGACCCACAAATCCAAACAAATTGTGGTCATTTTTTGGTCATACTTCCTGTTTACATTTTATCCAGTGAAGTTCAAACCAATAAATTCTTATGAAAACCACTGTTGCTATGACCTTTACATCTGCACTGTTAGCGGTAGTTATTCCCACCGCTCAAGCACAGATCCCAATCCGTGATTTGCAGCGCGATCCAGGAGTCAGTGTTTCTGGTGAAATTCGCAGTGTTGTTGGCAATGAATTTATATTAGAGGATGGCACTGGACAGATTATTGTCGATGCCGGGCCACGTTGGCATCATCAGCTAAATTTGCGCCAGGGTGAAAAAGTGACTGTCGTAGGAGAATACGACGACTATGATTTTGATGCCTTTAGCATCACTCGCAGTAACGGAGAAGTGATTCGCATTCGCAATGCGGGAGGCCCACCCCCTTGGGCAGGTGGACGGGGACGGCGCGATCGCAAATAAGCACAAAGTATTGAGAAAAATCTGTTTTTTGTAGAGACGCGATTTATCGCGTCTTCAAAGACCAATTATCTACACCAATAACCCTTAACCCAACCGTATTGGTTTTTAGCCTGGTTTTAAATACTGAAATAACCGCAAAATCTAGCTGTCACAACCAGGTTTTGCGGTCATTCACAAACGTATAACTACATTGGATATCCAATAGACTTATTGCAGAAATCGGGACAAACTGCCCTTTAGCCACCCCAAATCTTTTCCAAAACGGCGTTTGGTGAAACATCCGCCGTTTTTCCCGTGGGGGATGCAATAGCCAGGAATTTATCGTTTTTTGGCAACAACTTAGCTGGATCAGTAGGCCCAAACAGAGCAATGGTATAAGTTTGGACTGCAACACTCAGTTGTAGTGCTGCATTATCAGTAGACAACATCAAATTTGCCCCGGCGATCATAGCAGTTAACTTGCCAATATCATCTGGAGAAGTCACCTTGATATCTGGAGAAGACCCCAGAAGCGATCGCACAAACTGCTCATCGTCAGTTCCCTTAATCACCACCACAGGCAAATCCGGCTGCTTATCTTGGAAGCCTTGAATAATTTGATGCCAACTTTCGACAGGGTAAATTTTATCCTGTTCTTTAGCCTGGGATAACTGGCCAAAACCGCCATGAATCAAGATATAGCCTGTTTCATTCACCCCTAAGCGTTTTTGTTCCTTTTGTGCCCACTCAATGTCTGGTTTGGGCACATTTACTGCTAACTCTGGGACAGGACTATTTATTTCCAATGGTTGCAGCAAATCGTGATATACTGCCGCCGCATACTGGGATGGTTTAAATGGCACAGCGTGGGTCAGAAAAACCGAACCTTTGCCTTTGTAGCCAATACGTATGGGAATTCCCGTCAACCAGAGCAAAAGACCAAGCAACCAAATTTGCTTAACAGCAATGACGACATCGTATTCGCGATCGCGAATGTTGCCGATCAAGTTACCCCAATCTGCCAGACTATTACGGTCTTGAAAATCAAAGTTCAGCACCTCGTGAACTGACTTGCTCACTCGGTAGGCAGCCTTTGACCGGGGTTCAACAACGACATCTATCTGAGCGTTAGGGTAATGGCGCTTCAGGTCATCTAGAGTCGGAAAGAAGAGAATTTGGTCGCCAATTCCGCCAGGTACAAGGGCTACTACTCGCATAATATTTATTGACGCTTACTCGCTCCCTATTTTAGGGGAAAATATATAGCTTAAAGATTGAGGAATTCTGTGTATTTACTAATTCCAGCTGCGGGCATCGGAAAAAGAATGGGGAGTAACCGCAATAAACTCCTACTGAAAGTGCGATCGCAACCAATTATTGCTTGGACTCTATTAGCCGCAGAAGCCGCCACTACCATCAGTTGGATCGGGATTATTTCTCAGCCGACTGATTGGCCGGACTTCAAGGCAATTCTCGCCGATCTCAAGCTGACTAAACCAGTAGAATTCATTCAAGGCGGCTCCACCCGCCAAGAATCTGTTTACAATGGCTTGCAATCTCTGCCGGTAGATGCAGAACAAGTGTTGATTCACGATGGCGCTAGATGCCTAGCCACACCAGATTTATTTAACTCTTGTGCCGAAGCCATTCGCCACTGTCCCGGTTTAATTGCTGGTGTACCCGTCAAAGACACCATCAAAATTGTCGATGAACAAGGCATAATTCAAGAAACACCCGATAGACGAAAATTGTGGGCAGCACAAACTCCCCAAGGATTTGATGTCAAGTTGTTGAAACAGTGCCATGCTGAAGGTGTTCGTCAAGGTTGGGAAGTAACTGACGACGCTGCTTTATTTGAAAAGTGCGGTATTGAAGTCCGAATTGTCGAGGGAGAGGAGACAAATTTGAAAGTGACAACTCCACAAGATTTAGCGATCGCAGAATTTATTCTCACAACTAGAGGCTTTTGAGAAGGGAATAGGTTACAGGTTACAGGGTACAGATTATTCCCTATCACCTGTCACCTCTCCCCTCTCCCCTAATCCCAATACCCAATTTGAGAGTTTCAAACAATATTTTGACAATTTACGATATAATGCCACACACTTATTGATTGTTAGTTGTCATGTACTAATGACCAATGACTAATGACCAATGACTAATAACTAAATGATTACAGCCACAGCGACGAAGATAGAAGCAATTCTTTATTTAAAGGGTAAACCCTTGTCGCTCGGCGAAATCGCCGAGTATGCCGCCTGCGATCGCGCCAGTGTCAAAGAAGGCATAATTGAACTCATGGACAACTATGCCCACCGAGATAGCGCCTTAGAGGTGGTAGAAACTCCAGATGGTTATAGTTTGCAACTACGGTCTGATTTTCATGATTTAGTGCAAACGATGATACCAGTAGAATTGGGTGTAGGTGCATTACGGACTTTAGCAGCGATCGCCCTTAATAGTCCCATACTCCAAAGTGACTTGATTAACCTGCGAGGTTCAGGAGTATATCAGCACGTTCCAGAACTCGTAGAACTGGGTTTCATCCGCAAACGCCGAGACAGCGATTCTCGTTCCTACTCACTCCAAGTAACCCCAAAATTTCATCAGTATTTCCAAATCGAACAACTCCCCCAAATACTTGCCACCACACAAAAGGAAGAACAACTAGAACTAGAGCTAGAACTAAAGGGAGTAGGGAGTGGGGAGTAGGGAGCTTTCAAGGGTAGGTATTTAATAAAGGCGTATTTTTGCAGGTAAAATACTATCTAGCTTTTATCAGCAGAATTACTACGGGTGCAGGAGGGTGAATGCAAGTAGGAAAAAGCGAGGAATTAAGAGAATGGACTAGAAAAGTAATTGAAAAAATGCCAAATCTCACAAAACCTCAAGCTGTTGTACTGGCAATGTGGACTTTTGGGATAGTAATGACCCAATCAAGTGGACTGACAACGGTTTCAGTATTTTTAGCAGAACTACTGGGTAAAAAGGAGAATACTATACGTCAGCAACTGCGGGAATGGTATCGAGACGCAGAAGATAAAACAAAAACTGGTCGAACTTCATTGGATGTGACATCTTGTTTTAGTCCACTACTATCTTGGATTCTAAGTCTTTGGCCTAAAGGTGAAAAACGTCTAGCATTGGCAGCAGATGCTTCAACTTTAAGCGATCGCTTTACTGTATTAGCAATTAGCATTGTTTACCGTGGCTGTGGAATTCCAATTGCCTGGAAAATAGTTGAAGCTACCATTCCTGGAAGTTGGAAACCTCACTGGGAAGAATTATTTCGCCATATAGACAAAACTGTACCACCAGATTGGTTTGTAATTGTCACCACAGATAGAGGGCTTTATGCTGAGTGGTTGTATCAACAAATCTTGAACTGTGGTTGGCATCCTTTTATGCGGATTAACCTTCAGGGGCAGTTTCAAATTAAAGGTACTGTTTCTTGGCTACCTCTAAATACTCTTGTTCGAGAAGTTGGTCAGTCATTTGAGTCATTGGTAACTTGTTTCAAAAGTAACCCGATTGAATGTACATTGTTAGCCCGTCATGACGAGGGCTATGCCGAACCTTGGTTAATTCTCACCGATTTACAACCCGAAGTTGCGGATGCTTGTTGGTATTCGATGCGCTCTTGGATTGAATGTCTATTTAAAGACGGTAAAAGAGGTGGTTTTGCTTGGCATCAAACTAAAATGACAGATACCAAACGAGCCGAGAGACATTGGTTAGCGATCGCAATCGCTACTTTATGGCAGGTTAGTGTTGGAGGTGCTATTGATGCCAATTTGCCTATTAGTAGTTTAGACGAATTACCACAAACCCACGTTGCACGACGCAATTTGAAAAATAGTGTCTTCCATCGTTGTCTCTCATGTTTCCGTCGTGGATTTTTAGTGATTAAGGCTGCCGTTCTTAATCGTCTTCCCCTACCTCAAGGTAGCTTTTTCCCTGAACCTTGGCCTTCCTTGACTCCACAACTCCATGTCTCTCAAATCACCCTCTCTACTGCCTGATTTTTAAATACCTACCCTTGAAAGGGAGTAGGGAGTGGGGGATTAGCTAGATGGGGATGAGGAGGATGAGGGAGCAGCGGAGGCAAAAGAAGAAGAACTATTCCCCATTCCCCATTCCCCATTCCCCATTCCCCATTCCCCATTCCCCTCCTATTGACTTATACCAATGATGAATGCGCTACCCTTGTACTATGGTTTAGAGTAGAGTTAGCAATTAAGCTAAATAAAACTGCCAATGGTGTTTAATCCTGACTTTTTGAATGACAACTCCGAGGAACACCCTAATCAACTTCTTTCCGACCACTTTGAGGAATACCCTAATCAGTTACTCAAATATCTACAGCATCAGTCTCCTGATGTTTTAGCTAGGATTGCTCAGTCCGCTAGCCCCGAAATTAAACAAATCATCTCGCAAAATGTCCAAGGGCTAGTAGGAATGCTCCCAGCGGAAAATTTCAACGTGCAAATCACAACGGATCGGGATAACTTAGCTGGACTTCTAGCGTCGGCCATGATGACGGGGTATTTTCTGCGCCAGATGGAGCAGAGAATGCAGTTAGAGCATTTGTCTAATGGTCAATAATCAATAGTCAATAGTCAAACATTCTGGGACTATTGACCAAATAATTCGTAATTCGTAATTAATAAGGGTACAGCAACCCACACTGTAAAAATTCAGTGTTCAACAAAACAGTGGAGAGTTCAAACTTCCACTGATAGCACAGCGTTAACGAGTCCGTGAGCGTATTGCAACTACGAATTACTGTCTTCTCTACGAGACGCTCCGCGAACGCAGCGGTAGCGAGTCCTCTTACTCTTAAAGCTTGCTACGCTTTTAGTGTCTCGTAGAGAGCGTCATTATCAATTACGAATTATTCTGACTACTTCTTTTCAGGATAAGCTCCTGATTGGACTTTAAAGGTTTGAATTTTACCGCTACGGTTGACTTCGATCGCTAAAACGTCGCCAACTTGGCTGGACTCTACCAGCTTCTGAACTTGGGCTGAGGTTTTGACTGGTTTACCATTAACTTTTTGAATCACGTCTCCAGGAAGCAGTCCTCCACGCTTGGCTGGGGAATCGTCTGTGACTCCTTTAATCACAATCCCCGCATCTTGCTGAATATTCAGTTGATTTTCTTGATTAATCTGCTGTTTTCTGGTTGGAGAAAGGTCTGCCATGTCAATACCTAAAAAGGGATGTACCACACGCCCTTTGGTAAAAAGTTGATTGGCGATGCGGGCGGCGGTTTCAATGGGGATGGCAAAACCGAGTCCTTGAGCATCAGCGCGAATTGCTGTATTAACACCAATCACTTCGCCTTGAGCGTTTAACAAGGGGCCACCAGAATTACCAGGGTTAATTGCGGCATCAGTTTGGATAAAGCTGACTCGCTTATCTGGGACACCAACCTGAGTGCTAGTGCGATCCGTAGCGCTGATAATGCCGATAGTGACAGTATTATCTAAACCCAGAGGATTGCCAATTGCGATCGCCCATTGTCCTGGTATCAAGTTTTGTGAATTTCCCAACTTTACTGTTGGTAAATTATCGGCTTTTATTTTCACCACTGCCACATCTGTCACAGAATCCACTCCCACCACCTTCCCCTCTAAAGTCCGACCATCCTTGAGGGTGACTTGTACTGTATCTGTATCGGCTACCACATGAGCGTTAGTGAGCAATTCTCCATTTTCGCTCAAAATGAATCCCGATCCTGTACCACGCTCAATCCTTTCTTGAGGAATTGGTTGCTCATCCTCTCCAAAGAATCGCCGCAAAAGGGGATTTTTCAATGCATCAGAGATGGGATTAGCTACTTTGCGAGTAGCATTAATTCGCACCACAGCCGGGCCAACTTTTTGGACTGCCGTCGCAATAAAATTCACGTTATCGCCCCCAGTAGCCCCAATTGCTCCGTTAGGAGAATTCGGAACCACGGATTCTGGTGGCAAAGCCATCGTTACATTTTTTAACTGTTGGAAGGAGCGACTTTGTGGCAGGAGATAGCGACTGCCCAACAAACCTGCACCACCGCCAATCACCAGTAAAAACACATAAACCGCCAGTTGCTTTAAAGATAACTTCATAATCATTTTGCTCAAGGACAGCAATGCAGTTGCTAATTTCTAAGTGTAGTCAAGCTAACGGCAAGTGGACAGATCAATTTACGAAGAATTAGGGATTGGGTATTGAGCATTGGGGACTAGGAGATCGGAAGTGGGAACTAAGAAATAGGGACTGGGGACTGGGGACTAGGAGATCGGAAGTGGGAAGTAGGAAGTAGATACTGGGGACTGGGGACTGGGGACTAGCAGATCAGAAGTGGGAACTAGGAAATAGGGACTAGAGAAGAGTTTTCTAATCCCCAGTCCCCAATCCCCAGTCCCCAATCCCCAATCCCCAATCCCCAGTCTTCCCATCTAAAATCTAAAGTTAATGCGCTCTTGACGTTTATACATGACTTTACCCTTTCGTCAACTGTTTCTCTGTAGCTTAGTTAGCGCCTTGGGCCTAGTATCCATACTGCCAAACACCAATAGCGCCAATGCTGCTGTGGGTGGCTGCCCAACCCCAGCCTTATCTCGCTTCCAACGCCATAAAGTAGTTCGTGGCGAAACTTTGGAGAGCATAGCGCAGCGCTACAATCTCATTCCTACAACTATTATTGGCATGAATCCAGCTTTGCAGAATGGTGCAACTGCCGCCGTTGGTAGTGTACTTCAAATTCCTCCCTACAATGGGATTGTAGTCGAAGTACCTCGTGGTCAAACTTGGCGACAAGTGGCGGCACAATACAAAGTTCGTGCTGATAGTCTTTTTGAGGTGAATGGTTGCCAACAAGACCCCAGAGTTGTGTTTGTTCCGGGGGTAAATTGGTCGCCAAATGGTGTTGTAACGAAATCCCCTTTACCTGCTGATACAGGAACACAAAACCCTGCATCCCTTTCTGGATATCCCTTGGCGCAAGTGGTAACTGTGGGATTACCTTACGGCTGGCAAATTAATCCTGCAACTGGTGAAGTTTTCTTCCACAGTGGTATTGACTTATTAGCACCAGTGGGTACAGATGTGCTAGCGATCGCACCTGGAACCGTAGCCTTTGCCAACGACCAAGGTTCTTATGGCAAGTTAGTCATTATCAACCACAGTGGCGGACTCCAAAGCCGCTACGCCCAGCTTGACAGTATCAAAGTTACCGTCGGTCAGCAACTAAAAGAAGGAGACTTACTAGGAACAGTAGGCACTAGTGGAAGACCAACTTCCACTCAACCGCATCTCCATTTTGAAGTGCGTTCTACCTCATCTCTGGGTTGGGTCGCGCAAGATCCCAAGGGTTATTTAAAGAAATGAGAGAATAGGCGATGAGGGAGACTACTAAACCCAATGCCCAATCCCCTATGCCCAATTCCCAAATTCGCTAGATTTGACGATGTGCATTCCTGCCTCTGCAAACCTTTTAAACGCTTTATCCGCCTGTTCTGTGTAGTCCACAACACCAGGGACAACAACAGGAGAAGTGCAATCTTCTAGTAGATAGATTTTTTTCGCAAGGTTAGCATCTACCTGTTTAATTTCTGTTAATAAATCATCAATTGTCCAGGCGACACAATGACTTTTAGCTTGACCACCAATAATTACAGCATCAAATTCTAAAAGTTGTTTAATCAGGCGCGTATTCTTTTGAGCAAGTGGACGTTGTTCAAAATCTTCCAACACCTCTGGACGTAAGATGGAATAGTTTTCTGTTAAAGGATTTTCACCTTTGATTTCAAATTGCGTCTGACTTTGACGCGCAATACCGTGGAAAAATATCGCTTCTTCTACCGATGAAACTAAAGCATGACCAATACCCCCCAACATAGAATGATAAGGCCAAATTGTGAGGGGATATTTACCGTCTTGACTGAGTTGCTTAACGTAATGGTAAGCGTGTTTTTCTAATAATTCATAATCCCCATTAGTAACACTGTTAGCAACGGCTGGGTTAACTTTCCAAATACCTTGTTCAATATCTACTGGTGTGATGCTAGTCGCTGCTGGAGTGGGATGTTCTCCGGCGGCGTTCACCCAAAAGATCGGATGGAAGATTTGCGTTGCTGTGTGGGTATCTAAAGTGGGTACAATTTTTGTAATTACCCCCAAGTTTTGATAGATAAACTCGCATAATCTGACGTTATCATCCACCGCCGCATTACCGGATTTTCCACCTACAAATAATTCAAAACCAGGAATACAAAAGGTGTTTTGGACATCGATTAATAGTAGACAAATACGAGTTTTATCTAAAGATGCTGGTTTAATATCGTGTTGTTTTGCCCAGATTTCAGCTTCGGCGGCACGTTCTTGGTAAGGTACGCGTGAAACTTCGCCGACTTTATCGGATTTAAAGTGCAGAGGAATGGATAGTTGGGTTGTTTTTTGAGTGTTCATTTAAAATCTGTAATTATTTTCTAATTATTAAGCTTGCCTTAGTTAAAAATAATGGTGAATTTAGTAAACGTCATCGTGAGAGCCTAAAGTTAGCAATAAAATTTCTTCCTCTCCTGATTCAGGGTTTGTAACGAATTTAAATAAAATCCGATTACGATAATCAATTGAACATGAGTATCTACCCGATGAATCACCTTTCAGCTTGTGACTACGTAAACTGAGTTGAAATGGGTCTTCAGCTATTTGTTGTAATACTTGCTCAATTTGAGAACGTAACTCAGGATTTTTCTTGACTAGACGCTTAAAAACACGAACAAAAGTCGGACTCCAAACCAAATTTTTCACTCATCTAACTCCGCCATCAAATCTGCAACTGACCCACGCCGGACATTACCCTGAGCATAATCACTCTCTGCTTGCGCGATTTCTTTTAATAAGTCATCCCGTCGCTGTTGTTTGAGGCGCTTTTGGATAATATCTACAAGAATAGCCTGAGCTTCTGGATCTAATGCTTCTACTGCTTCTATGGCTTTCTGGAATGTAGATGTTCTTTCTAGCATGGGCGTCAAATAATTTGGTGATAAGTCTAATTTAGCTGGTGCTAGGGGCGATCGCTCCTCGTCCTCTTGGTTAAATAGTATATTTGTATTATGTAAATATAAATTTAGCGATCGCTACTCAAGCTACTCAGATAAAAAGATTTTTAAGCAAAATATCTTTAAAAAATGAGCAAAACCTCTAAATCGCTCTTTATTAGCTTACCTGTGTTATTTTCCTTTTTTTTTCTATTTAATCGCCCAAAAATGCCCCTGCTGTGGCAATCTGGGAAACAGAGATTTATTAAATCTGATATTTGAGCAACAGCAAATTTACTTAGTCAGGTTATGCAAACTCTGCCCGCAGTAGACACTTCAAATCCCACATCAAGTCAAGACACCTTTGATACAACCATCAAGCGGCGTAAAACCCGTCCCGTAAAGGTGGGAAATGTCACCATTGGCGGTGGCTACCCCGTTGTGGTGCAGTCAATGATTAACGAAGACACCCTTGATATTGATGGTTCCGTGGCTGGTATTCGTCGTCTGCACGAAATTGGCTGCGAAATTGTCCGCGTCACAGTGCCAAGTATGGCTCATGCTAAAGCTTTAGCCGAAATTAAACAAAAATTAATTAAAACTTACCAAGACGTGCCAATTGTGGCTGATGTCCATCACAATGGGCTGAAAATTGCCGTGGAAGTCGCCAAGCACATTGAGAAAGTACGGATTAATCCGGGCTTGTATGTGTTTGAAAAGCCAAACATCAATAGAACTGAATATACTAAAAGCGAATTTGACGAAATTGGCGATAAAATCCGCGAAACCTTAGAGCCTCTGGTAGTTTCCTTGCGCGATCAAGGGAAATCGATGCGAATTGGGGTAAATCACGGTTCCCTTGCAGAGAGAATGCTATTTACTTACGGTGACACCCCCGAAGGAATGGTGGAATCCGCTATAGAATTCATCCGCATCTGTGAATCTTTGGATTTCCGCAACTTGGTAATTTCCATGAAAGCCTCACGAGTACCGGTGATGGTAGCCGCCTATCGCCTCATTGCCAAGCGCATGGATGACCTGGGTATGGATTATCCGTTACATTTAGGTGTTACGGAAGCCGGTGATGGCGAATATGGGCGAATTAAATCCACGGCCGGTATTGCTACCTTACTAGCTGATGGCATTGGCGATACCATTCGCGTCTCATTGACAGAAGCACCAGAAAAAGAAATTCCCGTTTGCTATAGCATTCTCCAAGCTTTGGGATTGCGAAAAACGATGGTGGAATACGTTGCTTGTCCTTCCTGTGGACGCACTTTGTTTAACCTAGAGGAAGTGCTGCACAAAGTTCGGGAAGCAACTAAACACTTAACTGGTTTGGATATTGCAGTTATGGGTTGTATTGTCAATGGCCCCGGAGAAATGGCAGATGCCGATTATGGCTATGTTGGCAAAACACCCGGTTACATTTCTTTGTACCGTGGCCGAGAAGAAATTAAAAAAGTCCCAGAAGATAAAGGTGTAGAGGAATTAATTAACCTCATTAAGGCAGATGAACGCTGGGTAGAACCATAAAGCAACTAGGCGAGCGGGCATTGGAAGAAGCAGAGGAGCAAATGAGCAGAGGGGAAGTTCCAGTAAGTATTTCCCCTCTGCTCCCTACTCCTCAATTCAGTGTGTCGTCAATTTAGAAAATGCGTTAAAATAAGCTACATCAAAGAAAATAGTGACCCTAACTCACCACCTGATTAAAGCAACGTGATTGCCAATAAATATAATCTGTCCTTAAAGCAGATGTATTGTCAGAGGCAAAGAACTGTAAAGAGCTAAATTTCAGGAATTTCCAGGTACAGAATCGAACATATCGTGTCTGTACACACATTAACTACTAATAAGTTAGGAAAATAAGTAAAAATCATACTCAGCCCCTACCCCCTGTAAATCTGGGGGGTTTGGATGTGAAAACACACCACCGACACTTCGCAAGGAGTGAAGGTAAGGGCGTAAGGGTAGTGGGGAATGGCACACCTGCTTCCTGCCACTAGCCTACTAAGGCTTGTCGGACTGAGCAATTAGGTCGCCTTCTCAAGCAAATTATATGCTGGCAGCCTTGAGAGTATCAAAAAAATCCAGGTTAAGCTAGAGAAGAGAATTAGAGTCAGCTTGCATACCCCAGTGGGTCAAGAGCAATACTAAGTCTCAGGTGGCAATATTATAATTTTGGCATTGTCCTTACTCCATGCTGCGAATCATTACTCAGCAGGCAGACGTCAGAGCAGAACTGCAACGGATCTGCGATCGCACCCATGACGAACAGGTGCTTCACAAAGAAGCAACGGTACGAGAAGTTTTGCAAGCAGTGAAGCGCCAAGGCGATAAAGCTGTATTGCATTATACTGCCGAATTTGACAAACAAACCCTGAAAGCAGACGAACTCCGAGTTACAGGCTCGGAATTGGATGCAGCCTATCAACAGGTGTCAAAGGAATTGCTTGATGCAATTCGGCTAGCTTGCCGCCAAATTGAAGCGTTTCATCGTCAGCGAGTACCGAAAAGCTGGGTACACTTTGGCGACGATGAAGTAGTGCTGGGCAAACGCTACACTCCCGTAGACCGAGCCGGGTTGTATGTGCCTGGTGGCCGTGCCGCCTATCCCAGTACTGTGCTGATGAATGCAATTCCGGCTCGTGTTGCTGCTGTACCCCACGTGGTGATGGTGACACCACCAGGCCCAGGGGGTGCAATTAATCCCGCAGTCTTAGTAGCTGCCCAAGAAGCAGGGGTGCAAGAAATTTATCGCATTGGGGGCGCACAAGCGATCGCCGCTTTAGCCTATGGCACTGAAACCATTCCAAAAGTGAATGTAATTACTGGGCCTGGTAACATTTATGTCACCCTAGCGAAAAAACTTGTCTACGGCACAGTTGGGATTGATTCTTTGGCAGGCCCCAGCGAAGTGCTGGTGATTGCCGATGAAACCGCAAATCCAGTGCATGTAGCTGCTGACTTGTTGGCCCAAGCCGAACACGATCCAATGGCGGCAGCGATTTTGCTGACGACAGATGCAGCTTTAGCGAAGAACGTGCAAGTAGCCTTGGAAAGACAGTTAGTGGATCACCCACGGCGAATAGACACAGAAAAAGCGATCGCTCACTACGGCTTGATTATCGTTGTGGAATCGCTCGAAGCAGCAGCAGAACTCTCAAATGAATTTGCTCCCGAACACCTGGAATTAGAAGTCAAAGACCCTTGGGCACTATTACCACAGATTCGCCACGCTGGGGCAATCTTCTTGGGTTACTCAACACCAGAAGCCGTAGGAGACTATTTGGCAGGCCCTAATCATACCTTGCCAACTTCTGGTGCTGCCCGCTATGCTTCGGCATTGGGGGTTGAAACTTTCTTAAAACACTCCAGTATTATTCAATACTCCCAAACCGCACTGCAAAATGTGGCTGGTGCAATTGATGTGCTAGCAACAGCAGAGGGTTTACCTTCTCATGCTGATTCAGTACGACGCCGAATTCAGCAAGAAGAGTGATTTGGAATGGTTAATTTTTTCTTGTACTGTTGGTAAAAGTAACTCACTAGCTTCAAACTAAAAGTTTAGCTGAAACAGCAATTCATCTCACATCTCATCCGTTAGGGGAGCGTGAGATGAATTGCGCGTGAGTTGACGACAGAAAGTTCTCTATCCAAATTGGCAAATAAAAAATTGGTTTAGTGTCGCTGCCGGCGGATTTTGCTAGATACTTATGTAAGGGGTCTACTCTTTAGGAGACAAGAGCGGTGCTAAATAGTGTTTTGGTAGCTCTAGACGGTTCGGAAATTTCAGAACGAGTAATTCAGACTTTAGATAATTTGGCGTTTTCAAAAGACGCCAAGGTTATTCTTTGCCATGTGTTTCCTACGCCAGAGTCAGAGATGGAACTACCCGCTGATCGCCCTCAGCCAGAGTCCCCAACATTTTCTTATTTTCATATTGAAAAACAACTGCAATCCTATCAGGAAAAGTTATCAGTCACAAGCGATTTAGAATTAGTAACTGGTGATCCTGCTGAAGAAATTATTCGCCTTGCCAATATTTACAAAACTGACTTGATCATAATTGGCAGTCGGGGATTGATGGGGATGAAGCGAATTGTTCAGGGTTCTGTCAGCAGTCAAGTTGCAGAAGAGGCTAATTGTTCAGTATTAGTTGTAAAACCAAGGTAAAAACTTGCAAGGGGAAGCAATGACTATAACCACCCCAAAACTAACCTTTGAAGAATACCTGAAATATGATGATGGCACTGATACGCGCTATGAATTGGTCAATGGAGAACTAATTCCCATGAGTCTGGGAAGTGGGCAACATGGCGCGATAACAGAATTTCTCAATGTTTGTTTCCGAGGAGAAATTCTCCGACTAAAGTGGGATTGGACTTCTAAACAAATGGTTATTGGTGTTCGTTCTCCCCGTGCTGGCAGATGGGATACATCAAGGATTCCAGATGTAGTTGTGATTCCGTTACCTCAATGGCGAGAGTTGAGAAACCGAGAGGCAGTTATTGAACTCAACGAACCACCCCCCTTATTAGTGGTGGAAGTCGTCAGTGAGTCAACAAAGATTGTAGATTACCGAGCCAAGCGAGTTGAGTATAACGTTTTAAATATTCCAGAGTATTGGATTGTCGATCCATTAACGAACAAAGTGACTGTTTTTACATTGATTGAAGAATTATACGAACCAGTAGAGTTTTTTGGTCGTGATCGTATTCAATCTCAAACTTTTCCGCATTTAGAATTAACAGTTCAACAAGTGTTAACAGCCTACAATTAAAAATAATTTAAGCATTTTAACCTATGCGAGTCTGTGTTAACTGCGTCTCTGTGGTTAGATAAATTACTTTTAAACCACAGAGACACAGAGAGAAAAAAGAGATTTTTCTAGTCACCTTGAAAGAGCTAGTCCTAAGGGACAAGGAAAATCCCCCTTCTACGTTCAATCGATTTAACGTTCTTGAGTTGCGAGAAACTGACGCAAGCTTAACAAACTCAGCGTTTGACCCAAATTCAAGGGCAAAATTGAAACTCCTTCCAAGCGGGACTGTACCCAACCTTCTCCCCAGTACCATTCATGGAACCCATCAATCCCTCCACTGAGTACCAAGCGGAGACAGTTGGATTTGGCAACATCCACCTGATGATGAATCGCAACTGGCCCAGTCCAGGTTGTAAACTGGAATCCGGGAAGTAGTTCTTCTGGCATTCCTGGCGCAAAACGTTGCCCTAAGAGCCATTTTTCTAATTGCACCGGATGCAGCAGACTGTCACGAATTGCATCTGTTGATGCTTCGATTTCGATCCGTAGTTGACTTTGTTGAAAATTACCCAGCATTTTTCTAGGATTACCTAAAGATGAGACATCGCTATTTCTAATATTGCAAATAGTCTTTGTCATTAGTCATTAGTCCTACTCTGCGGGAAGCCCCTGGCGCGTCTATGTCCTTTGCAAATAACTAATGACCAACGACCAATAACAGCCGTTTATTTACGTAGAACCCTACTAAAGTTACTTTTCTACCAGCAGAGAACTTAGAATAGAAAAAGTGAACTTGTTAAGAAATGTAAGGTTATTCATGGCGGATCAGTTAATTCGTGCAACAGCAGCCGAAGGTGGAATTCGTGCCATAGGTGTGATCACCACACGTTTAACAGAAGAAGCGCGAGGACGCCACAAGCTTTCTTATGTGGCAACGGCAGCACTGGGTCGGACTATGGCGGCGGGCTTGTTAATGGCTTCTAGTATGAAGCGAACTGGATCAAGGGTCAATGTCCGGGTTAAGGGCGATGGGCCTTTAGGTGGCATATTGGTAGATGCAGGTTTAGATGGCACGGTACGCGGATATGTTGGGAATCCATCTGTAGAATTGCCTCCCAATGCCAAAGGTAAGCTAGATGTTGGTGGTGCGGTAGGTGATGGCTATCTCTATGTTGTGCGGGATATCGGTTATGGTTATCCTTACTCTAGTACAGTAGAACTAGTTTCTGGCGAAATTGGCGATGATGTAGCTCATTATCTGGTGAATTCCGAACAAACACCTTCAGCTTTAGTTTTAGGTGTGTTCGTGGGAGCAGGGGGAGTAACTGCGGCTGGAGGATTACTAGTACAAGTATTGCCCAAAGCTGCCAGAGACGAAGCCCTAGTAGAAACGTTGGAATCGCGGGTTGCTGGTTTAGCAGGATTTACGCCATTGTTGCAAGCGGGGAAAACCTTACCTGAAATTTTTGGCGACTTGTTGGGAGACATGGGGCTGGTAATTTTTCCCGAACGGCAAATGCTGCGCTTCCACTGTGGTTGTTCTTTCGATCGCGTTTTGGGGGCACTGAAGATTTTGGGAGAAGCCGAACTGCAAGATATGATTATTAAAGATGATGGTGCTGAAGCAACTTGCGAGTTTTGCGGCAACGTCTACCAGGCAAGTAGCGATCAGTTAGCTCAACTAATTGCCGATTTGCAAGCTGAATCTACCGTTTCAGGATAAAGTATAAAACAGCACTATTTTTTTAGACCGCTAATGGTATCTGTGGGGAGAGAGCCTGAAAAAAAGTAGCTTTTTAATGATCAGAAAGTTACTATGACATCAATGGAATTATCGACCTAAAACAGAGCGCTATTCAATTATTTTGGTGTGAGAGATGACAGAGCGGGATATTCCAGACAGTTGGTCTTCAGCCAGTGGAAGAGAGCCAGATCAAAACAAAAGATTATCCCGAACAGAACAATTCGGTGAAACTCAACCATTTGATGTCCCTGCTACTGGTTCTACCTCCAAGTCAGTGAAACGGCGAAAAAAAAACCATAGGGAAGGATTACCTATAAATAGTCATTCAGAAGAAACTGCCCAACTCAGTAATACTTCTGGGAAATTGCCACGATGGATGAAAAGCTGGGTATTGTGGCTAGCACTGCTAACTTTGATTCCCGGCAGTGTCGCATTCTTGGCAATGGCAATGCTGCTAAAGTTGCCAACTGCCCCGAATTGTCCCTCGATTTTTTGGCCCCTAGCTAGTGCTTCTGTGCGGCTACACTGCGCTCAGTTGGCGGCTTCTAAGCAGACAGTGAACGACCTATTGCAAGCGATCGCTCTGGTGAAGCAACTACCACCAACTCACCCGTTGCATGGAGAAATTGATCGTTTCATCGAAGAATGGTCGCGGGATATTTTGAAGCTAGCCGATCAAAGTTTCCAAACTGGGAATTTAGAGGAAGCGATCGCAACAGCTCAGAAAATACCCGAAGATGTGGCAGCTTATAAGTTAGTCGATGAGCAAATTGGCAAATGGCAGTCAATTTGGTCAAAGGCAGAAGAAACATACAACAGTGCGATCGCTGAAGTAAAGGAACGGCGCTGGCAATCGGCATTCATGTTGTCCGCCAAAATGCTGCGCGTAGACAATCAATACTGGGCGAGTACTAAATACGACCAATTAAATCGTCTAATTGCCACAGCACGGGAAGATGGGGATAAGTTAGGAAAAGCTGAAAGTTTAGCAAAAAGCCAAGTTGTTGATAATTTATTAGAAGCTATCAAGTTAGCCGAGTCCATTGGTCAGGAAAGTTACCTTTACCAAAAAGCTCAGGAAGCAATTCCCGCATTTGGACGCCAAATGCTGGAGTTAGCACGGGCAAAACTAGACAAGCAGGATGCCGATGAAGCACTGAATATTGCTAGACAAATTCCAGAGATTACGAAACTACAGGGCGAAACAGATGACTTTATCGCCATAGCTGACGCGAAAAGGAGTGCTTGGATCGGTAACGTTTCTGGTTTAGAGGCAGCGATCGCTCAAGCACAACAAATTGATCCTTCCAGACCAGTGTATAACGAAGCACAGCAACTAATTGCTCGTTGGCAACTGGAAATTGAAGATGTTGCCCATCTGGAAAAAGCGAGAATATTGGCTAGCCAGGGAACAGTGAATAATTTAACAGCAGCGATCGCTCAAGTACAGTTGATTCCTGTGAATAATCCCAGGGGCACAGAAGCTAGACAAGAAATAGGTCGCTGGCGTGCCCAAGTGGAGACAATTGAAGACCAACCTTACTTAGAACGCGCCGAACAGATAGCCATATTCGACGATATCAATTCCTTACAAGCTGCGATCGCTCAAGCTAGCGAAATTCGTAGAGGTCGTGCATTATATCCAGAAGCACGGAAAAAAATTCGTACTTGGGTAGGAAAAATTCAGCGAATTCAAGACCAGCCTTACTTAGATCAAGCACAAGAACTGGCTCAGAGTGGAAATCTCACCGCCGCCATTAGCGCAGCTCAACAAATTGCCTCGTCGGGAAGGGCACTTGCTGGAGAAGCACAAGCTGCGATAAATGACTGGGAAGGCCAAATCCGCACTAGAGAAAACTGGAGAAAAGCTCAAGAGGTGGGCGCGGCTGGGACGCCAGAAGCTTTGGTTGAAGCAATACGACTGGCAGATCGAGTTTCAAACAATAGCATCTTACGTATGGATGCAAATCTGGCTATTGACCAATGGAGTCAGCAATTGTTAGAAATAGCACGCTCTCAAGGTCAGTCTGATATTGCTAGAGGCATCGGCATTGCAAAATCGGTTCCACGAGGTAGTGCTGCTTATAGTGCAGCGCAAGAGCAAATTAGGATTTGGCAGGAATTTCTCAACCCTCAACCAGAACCTCAGCCTCAACCGGAAGTTCAGCCTCAGCCTGAATCTTTACCATTTCCTCAATCAACAACTACTAATGGTCAGTGACCATCTATATTTTAAAAAGTTTTAATTTCTCATTTTCAAGGAGCGCAATACACTTGGGTTAAGAAAAATTGTAGTGATTGTCTTGAGAATCAGCGAAGCCCAACAAATACCAAGGTATTTGTTGGGCTTCGTTCCTCAAACGCCACTTGACGGCAGTTGAAGGCAGTTCCTTTTCCTGTCAGAGATGCTTACGCACAAAGAAAGAAGTCAGGAAATTAGCCCAACGCACTTGGACTTGGCTCCCCAATACCTGCGAAATCTAGGCGTGGGATGAGCTTAAACTCTTTATTCCCCGATTCCTTCTCCCCATTCTTTAATTACAGAAAATAGTGATGAGTAATCATCATCAGCAAATGACATTTTCACGGCTGTTTGCAAAATTTCCCGCACACCTTTAATACTGCTAAGATCCAAACTCCGAGATTTAGCTTCTGAGATAAACAATTCTGTATCTTTAAGCAAGTGTTTTGTGGGGAAATTGGGATCAGCATAATTGCCATCCAACATCCGTTGTAGCTTTTTGTCAAAGGTAGGTGCGTAGAGTGGACTGTCGCGCAATATTTGCATAAATACATCCACATCGACACCCTGACGCTGGATAAAAGCTAGACTCAGAGCAAAGCTAGTTGTTAGAGAAGCTATTAGTTGATTTAGTGCCAACTTGAGCGCCGCCGCAGATCCCACTGGCCCTATAAGTAAAGGTTCTGTCCCAAAATTTTGGAGTAACTTTAAATGGCGTTGATATTGTTCTGGCTCGGCACCTACCATAACACTCAACTTGCCAGCTTTTGCTTCTGGGATACTCCCTAATACAGGTGCTTCTAAATACTCACCACCACCCCCAACAACTGCATCTCTAATTTCCTGGCTTTCTGTGGGAGTAATTGTCCCCATTTGGATGATTGTGCGTCCTTCCAAAGTTTGCCAAGAAGTATCTGAAAGCAACACATTATAAATAGCCGGGGCATTAGTTAGCATGAGGATTATGCACTCAGCAGCACGAATGGCGTGGCGGGGATGTGTGACAATTTCAGCCCCAGCGGCTTGTAGTGGTGCTAATTTTTCTGGGGTACGATTGTAGGCAACTAGCTGTATATCTGCGGCTAATAACCTTTGAGCCATTGGTAGTCCCATCAGTCCAATTCCCAGAAATGCCACCTTCATTTTTCACGTTCCTTTAATACAGCATCACCGATAGCGTTCGTTTAGCGTCTCGTAGAGAAGCGTTAGCGAGTGATTAAGCGTCATAGCCCATCGTGGACATTGCGAAACCTCTTGCAAAAGTTCCTTAGCACCCCCCAGCCCCTCCCCATGTGCGGGAAGGGGAGACTTTGACGTAAGTCAAAGGCGGGGTGGGGTTCTTTTTTTGATTTATGCAAGAAGTCTATTATTTAATTCAAATTTGTTGGGAAGTAGTTATTTGAGACTTAAGATACAATCCCAAATCCCAGTTTCCTACTCCCTAACTTTGGCAATCAACCACCAGCGGCAAAAGTTACCATAATTATCACTGAAAGTAAAATCCCAGGGGTAAGTAGTGTTGCTAGCATTAGCAGGTCATGAGTGGACATAATTATTACTTTGGTAGTGTGTTTAACTTTACAGTAATCACTGTTATGCTAGTCTAAATAAGACTGATACTGCATTCTTAAATAGAGTTTTAACTTTTCAAATTTACGTTTACTCTGGCAGAGTCAATCCTTTTAGTGGCTGAGAAGTTTCTGTATTCTTCAGACCTTTGCTCTGAATTAGGACTCCAAAGCCGCCTAGTCCCGTGGGATCTATAAGTTGGTGTAGTGCGTCCCGCCGCTGTAGTAACTGTGAGAGCAGTTGCTTTTGATAAGAAAGGGCAGCAATGCGATCGCCTAACCCCAACGCCATCAAAAATAATCCCTGCTGGATAAAACCAATATTCTTTAAATTGTACTTCTCGCCCCAGCGTTCCAAAGCCGTAAAGTTAACATGGGCAGTGATATCTTGTCGCCCAATATTAATATAAGGGTTGTCATGGAAACGATGATGGTAATAACACTGTAGCGTTCCTTGCGATCGCCTGGGATTATAGTAACGATTGGCGGGGTAACCATAATCAATTGTTAACACATAGCCACGCTGCAAGCGGTCTGCTACTATACTCAACCAGTCTAAAGCAGCTAAATTAATTTCACTACGGTAGCCATCTGGATATGCACTTTGGGTCAAGTCCATTTCCACTAAGTCTAAATACTCAGCTAATTGGGGGGTTGAAGGTTCTCCTGTTACTTCTATAAATGGACATGGGGCATTGCTTGCTTTCTCATTCTTATCTGTGGTTACATAAATTTCTCGCAGTTCCCCCTTCTCTAGGACGAATTGATGGACGGGGAACGCATCTACTAATTCATTAGAAAAAAAGCAACCTGCGATCGCATTTGGTGGTATCTCCTCTAAATTGCACCAACGTACAGGGAAATCTTGCAAGCGTTGCTGCTGTTCTGCTCTTAAAGCTGGCGACTTTTCAACAATGATGTATTCCAGCGCGGTAAAAAAATCTGGGTAGCATAGCTGATGATATTTGAGGATATGCAATGCCAGCAATCCTTTACCTGCTCCCATTTCTACTAGAGTAAAGGGTACAGGGTTTCCTAAAATTTCCCACATTTGGAAAAATTGTTCTGCTAGTAACTCGCCAAAGTCAGGGCAGAGGTTAGGAGAAGTGAAAAAATCACCACCCTCAAAGCCAATTTTGACTGCATCGCTAGAATAGTAGCCATGTTCAGGGTGGTATAATACCATATCCATGAATTCGGCGAAAGTAATTCGTTGTTGGGGACTAGTGGTAATGTGATTTGCGATCGCTGCACACAATGCTGAATTTGAATCCATAAAATTTAATATTGGGGAAAAAAGAAAATAAATGAATTATGGATGATGCAAAACAAAATTCATAATTTCCCTGTTCAGCATCTATGTTCCTTAACCCGGACGAGAAGGATCAACTTTATTTAGAACAATTTTTACAGCATCTATGATTACATCAGGTTGATCTACCCATACAAAATGACCGCTCTTACTTGCTTGAAGTTGAGTACAATTCGTTGATAACTTCAGTAACTCTATATGCATCTGCTTCCGCAATTGGTTAGCACTTCGCAGAGGAATAAAAACAGTCCAAAGAGAAGGTTTTAAAAAAGAATTTGCTTTGATATTAACTATAGGCAGATCACCAAACTGGTTAGCTATTCTCACCTCACGTCCACTAATGCTGAGATTTAACATCTCTCGACTCATTGTAATCCAGTGTTTAGGACGGCAAAAGGAACGTTTGATTGAATTAAGTAAGTGCTGAGGAAATTTACCTAATTCCGGCTTCAGCACTTCAAATATTTTGCATATCCTCATTAATCGAATAATGCCAAGTATTGAGCCGAGAATAGACATCACAAAGCCAGATATAAAAAAGAGTTTTAAAGCTTGCAACTGAAAAGACATTTTGAGCATTTCAGTCTCATGTAGTCCGTCTGTGAGTACCATTCCAATAACTTTCTCAGGAAACCGATGGGCATACAGCCGGACATTGTAGCTACCAAAAGAATCTCCTATCAAAATATAGGGTGGTTCAATTCCTGCTTGAGTAAGGAGCGTATCTAATTCTGTCACAATTTGATTGCTGGTTCGGGGATGTGGGCTGTGATTGCTCCATCCATAACCCGCTCTGTCATAGATACATACTCGCGCTAACTTGGCCAATTCTTCAACTAGGAGATAGCCCTCAATTCCCCCTAAACTGTGGTCTAGGACAATTGTTGGATTAGTGTTTCCTGCAATGTAGAGATGTAAACTATATCCACCCACATCAAACATTTGACCGGGGGGCAGTTTTCGATCTTCAAACCAGCACGCGATCGCTTGATAAAGTGTTGTAGTAACTAGCATAAAAACTCTGATTAGGATCAACATAGTTAAGTCTTCTTGCTAGTTAACGGCCTCGCCGCATTGTGCACGATAGCATATTATGTCAAATTTGATCCAGTGCGGTCGAAATAACTAATATCAGAAAATTAGGTATTGATTTTTTAGAGGCGATCGCAAAACCCATTTTTGCAACTCATTCCTTGGTTAATCGAGCATCAGCGTTCTATGGGGTTGGTTAAAGCAACGCTTCAGAGGATGTTTGAAAAGTTTTGGGCGAATATAATTCGCTACTACACAAGCTAAGTCCACCTGCGTGGACTAGCAGAAAATCAATGCCTTCTGCCCTCAGCAAGAACTGCCTCCTGCCTTCTTGAAGCTATGAACTGATGTTAAACAGATAAGAATTGATGCATGATTGGTGATTAGATGAGTTTGGGCTACCAATTTAGGAGCAAAATAACACATCTAAAAAACCACCACTTTGTTAACTGTTTGCAATGAAGTATCAAGTTGGGGACAAGTTTTTACAAGAACTGCCACTGATTTTAGCGGGGCCAATCCTCCAACATACTGAACCAGAGTCGGTGACGGTATGGGTAGCACTGAAACAGTCTTGTCAGGTAGAACTTAAAGTTTATGACACAACAGATGATGGTAAAGCACTAGAAAATTGCTTATTGGATGGGGAACGCTCTACCTTTTCTCTGGGGAAGCATCTTCATGTAGTTGCGATAACGGCTCGGTCTACGGTTGGACATCGCCTAACTGGAGGTCACATCTATGCATACGATCTCCAGTTTACTGTTGCTGACCAAACCCCGCAAACTCTGCAACAAGCATTATGCTCAAACTCCTCTCCTACAGTCAGCATTAGCTACTTCGATCATCAAAAACCAACCTTTGTTTTGCCGCCTAACTGTCTGCAAGATTTACAAATTGTCCATGCTTCCTGCCGTAAACCTCATGGTCATGGGTTTGATGCACTGCCAATTCTTGACACTTTAATTGAGGCTGCGGCTAATCAACCCCAACATCGCCCTCACCAGCTGTTCCTCACCGGAGATCAAATTTACGGCGACGATGTATCAGAACCGTCATTGTGGGTTGCCAGTACTCTTGGTGATGCACTCTTGGGTTGGGAAGAACAACTTCCTGTGAATGGAGTATACTGCACTCCCCAGCAACTACCCCCTGGAGAGCGGTCTGAAGTTGCGACAAATCAAGCAGGCTTGACCGCAGGACTACATAATAAACCTGAGAAAGTTAACAGTCATCTTTTCAGTCTGGGCGAGTATTACGCTACTTATTTACTAGCTTGGTCGCCAGTATGCTGGCCGATCGCATTTCCCAAAGGACACCAAGTAATGCGCGATCGCCACGCTATCAAGGACTGGAATCGGGCAGTATGGCATTTGCGACAATTAATTTATACGCTTTGGAAAGTGCGTCGCGCCCTTGCCAATATTCCCATGTACACCATCTTTGATGACCATGATGTTAGTGATGACTGGAACCTAAACCAAGCTTGGTGTTTGCGAGTGCTGGGGCGTCCTTTAGGGCGAAGAATAGTTCAAAATGCATTGTTAGCCTACACGGTATTTCAAGCGTGGGGCAACACACCAGGGCAATTTGCTGAAGGTCAATCTGGTGAAAAGCTGTTGATGGCTGCACAAGCTTGGTCAGCTTCCCAAGGGACGGATGTAAAGGCTGATGAGGCGATCGCTCGTTATGTAGGTATGCCAGCCAAAGATCCGCACACAGGCTTACCTATCTTAGTCCGAGACGGTCCAGTATTTATTCTGGATCGACATCCTGAAGCACTGACTTGGCACTACATAGTCAGGAGCGATTGCCATGAAGTAATTGTGCTTGATACGCGTACTTGGCGGGGTTATCCAGCCGATCAAAAAGCGATCGCGCCGCCGATGTTGTTGTGTCCACAAGCCTTTGAGCAACAACTACTTTTACCTTTACAAGAAGTAGCTGAACAAACTCAGATTCAAACTACATTTGTGATTGCGCCCACTAATGTATTTGGACTACAAGTGATTGATTGGATTCACCATTGGCATTTAAAACGGGAGAAAGTTTTTTCAACCGATGTTGGAGATGCCTGGAACATTAATACTGGAGCGCTGGCACAATTCTTAACTACCTTGTTTGAGGAACGTCAACAAGTCGTGATTCTATCCGGGGATATTCACTACAGTTCTGTTGCTCACTTGTCTTATGCACGTACCCATTCCAAATTACAGTCTGTCTTAGTGCAGTTAACAGCTAGTGCATTAAAGAATGAAGAGATTTTGACACGGCTTATTCATACACGATTGAAAGATTGGCTGTTACCAGAAAAGGTGAGACATTGGATAGGGTGGCTCAATCCACCCAATATGGTAGAAATTTCCGAGAAACAATTACACCATAATCGCCAGATGCTAGCTAACTCTGACTGGCATTGTGTGCTGGAGTGGATACCTCGAAATAGTGTTCAAACTTCTGCCTACACAGCAGATATATTTTCGTTGATAGCTCCCTGGAAACGAGCCAAAAATGCCAAATGGAAATGGTTACAACCTGTGATGTTTTGGAAATCTCGTTGGTTTCAGGAGGGGCGGGAAGTCGTTGGATTGAATAATTTAGCTTTGGTTCACTTTGAGTTACCAGATGGGAGTAATTCTTGCAAAGTTATTCAAGATTTGTATTGGTTTTCTTCTTGGTATCCAACCCAAATTGTTTACAGCCGTTTTGAGAGCCAGTTAACGCCCAATCAGTCCTTATTACGATAACCAGCTTTGCTCATTAAAAAAAGCGCCCCCATCTCTGGAGGGCGCTTTTTATTTAGCTAATACTGAAGTATTAACCGTTGATAGCAGGAGCGGTCATTGCTACAGGTGCAATTTCACCAGCAGCCAAATCGAGTGGGAAGTTGTGAGCGTTACGCTCGTGCATTACTTCCATACCCAAGTTAGCGCGGTTGATTACGTCTGCCCAAGTGCTGATAACGCGACCTTGGGAGTCAATGATTGATTGGTTGAAGTTGAAACCGTTCAGGTTGAATGCCATCGTGCTGATACCCAAAGCGGTGAACCAGATACCGACGACAGGCCAAGCTGCGAGGAAGAAGTGCAGTGAACGGCTGTTGTTGAAAGAAGCGTATTGGAAGATTAGACGACCGAAGTAGCCGTGGGCTGCAACGATGTTGTAGGTTTCTTCTTCTTGACCGAACTTGTAACCGTAGTTTTGTGATTCGGTTTCGGTGGTTTCACGCACCAAGGAAGAAGTTACTAGAGAACCGTGCATTGCAGAGAACAAGGAACCGCCGAATACACCAGCCACACCTAACATGTGGAAGGGGTGCATCAAGATGTTATGTTCTGCTTGGAACACAATCATGAAGTTGAAGGTTCCAGAGATACCCAAAGGCATACCATCAGAGAAAGAACCTTGACCGATTGGGTAGATCAAGAATACTGCGGTAGCGGAAGCCAAAGGTGCGCTGTAAGCTACGCAGATCCAAGGACGCATACCTAAGCGGTAAGAAAGTTCCCACTGACGACCAAGGTATGCAGCGCAACCGATCAAGAAGTGGAAAACTACCAATTGGTAAGGGCCGCCATTGTACAACCACTCATCTAAGGAAGCAGCTTCCCAGATTGGGTAGAAGTGCAAGCCGATGGCGTTTGAAGAAGGAACAACTGCACCAGAGATGATGTTGTTTCCGTAGATCAAAGAACCTGCAACTGGTTCGCGGATACCATCGATGTCCACAGGAGGAGCAGCGATAAAGGCAATTACGAAGCAGGTGGTCGCAGCTAGCAGGGTAGGAATCATCAAAACACCAAACCAACCGATGTAAATACGGTTGTCAGTGCTGGTGATCCACTCGCAAAAGCGATCCCATACGCTAGCGCCAGAGCGCCGTTGTAAGGTTGTGGTCATTGTTTTATAAGTGCTATTTGTTGTTAAATATGGAACAAGCAAGATTGATTTTGCCTGTTGAAATACAGTCTACATGAATTTACTTTGACGCGATCTTTGACTTAATATTCTGTAACAGTATTCTTTAAAAAGATCATCGAAATATAAAGTTTTTCTACTAGATAAAAGCAATGGACTGAGGCTTTGTAAGCCACTTCAAGACCAATCTAGCTATAACTTTCAATGATGCGATCGCCTAGTTAATTGTCTTTACATTCCTTTACAAATAAGCTGTTAGAAAAATTTCAAGTCCTGTTGATTTGTAACGAAATAATAAGTTGTAAATTGTCTTATGTTTCTGTTAAAAATCAAAGTAAATGTAGGGCAAACTCCCTTCAGGAGCGAATAACCAAACAGCGTAGAAACAGATGGGAACGAAGACAAGCTTAAGAGGCCAATTAAACTCTAACTTCAGCATTCGGTTGAAGGCATAGACTATAGCCATGAAGGCAGCTAAAGTTAGAAGTACCCAAGTGAGTTGGTATTGACTCATATTTAAGGCATCTACATAGACCTTTTGAGCAAACTGGGCATCAGCTGGATAACCCCAAAGATGGCGAATTACCAAGGAAGAGTCTTGAAGATTAGGTAGACGGAACCAAATCCAAGAGGTAAAAACCATTAATTGGGTCAAGAACCAAGCGACAAAGATACCTAGAGGATTTTGCCAGAAATGTTCTAGATTTTCAAAGCGATCGCTTATAGAATCTGTAAGTCGATGAACCACCAAGGCTAACCCGTGGAATATCCCCCAAACTACATAACCCAAAGCAGCACCGTGCCAGATACCAGCGATTAGCATCACAATAAATAAATTCCAGCAGGTACGGACTAAACCCCGACGGGAACCACCCAAAGGAAAGTAGACATAGTTACGCAGCCAATCTCCTAGAGTCATGTGCCAGCGCCGCCAAAATTCTGAAATATTGGTGCTGAAGTAGGGAAAGTCAAAATTCTCAGGTAGAACCAAGCCGAAAAGCATAGCACTACCACGGGCAATATCTACGTAGCCATTGAAATCTAGATATAACTGCAAACCGTAGGCGAATGTAGCTAACCAGAGATCAGTACTACCCGCCCGTTGCAGATTACCAAAACATAAATCGACGAAAATTCCGAGGTGGTCTGCAAAAATACCTTTTTTGACTGCGCCCCTAGCAATCAACCACAGCGCCTCAGCTACTCTATCGCTACCGGGAAAGTTTAGTGTATTGAATTGATTTGCTAAGTTGTGATAGCGCGTAATCGGGCCGGAAATCAGTTTGGCAAAGAATAATTTGTAGGTGGCAAATTTGACAAAATTATCACTAGCAGGGGCACCACGATAGACATCTACTAAATAGGCAATGCATTCAAAGGTGAAAAAGGAAATTCCTAATGGTGCAATCAATTTAAAAGAGCTATCTGGTGAGTTTGTTTGCACATGAAAAACAAACTTGAATAAAGGAGTAAAATACTTAAAACCTAATAATAGTAAAACATTTAGACTTATACCCACCCACAAAACTTTTAGACGGCGACGATTCCAATCACCTTGAGCAAATTGCCACTCTTCATTAGAAATTTGCCAATCAAGAGAATGTTTTCCTGGTGATGTGTTTTGCCCAATCTCCAGCCCTACACGGAAATTAATAAACGTCAAGGCTAATAGTAATGGTATGTACTGAATATGCAAAGATGCATAGAAAACCAAACTGGCAATTAGCAGCGTCCACAATCGCAATTTCTGTTGTGCCAAAGACCAGTAAATTCCTAATACACTCAATAAGAACAGCCCATAGAAAATTGATATAAAGTTCATTTTTTAGTCATTTGTCATTTGTCATTTGTCATTGGTCATTTGTCATTAATCATTGGGTGTTGTAGATTACTCTTCCCATTCCCCATTCCCCATTCCCCATTCCCCATTCCCCAGTTCTTTACTTCACTGGCCAAGGAATCATCGGGTCATTAGCCAACTTTTTCGAGACTTCGTATGCACCAAAGCGGTTGAGGTGGCTAGGATCAGAAAAGTAGTCATTTACTTTTATCCACTGTTGGCTCAAATCACGATAAATAAAGTTGGGATTAGTAGCCAAACGCAACATATATTGCTGAAATTCTTGCTCATATTGCCTACGCACTGGATCTAAATAATCTCCTGTCAGAGGCATATTGACAAACACTAAGGAAATTTTCTGAGATTGGGCAAACTGAAGGACTTCTTGAAAAGCAGCATCTTGCTGTCCTTCTACTTGGAAAGATTTATAGTCATTGTCGTAATTTCCGGTAACTCTAGAATATTTTTGATAATATCTAGCGGGATTGAAGCGAATAGACAAAGGTAGAAAGCCATCGAAGTCAACTGATTGCCGAGAAGTACTTTCATCTGAAGTACCGTCTGTTAGCTGTCTTTCTGATGCAACTGTCTGATTATGACCAAGTATGAGTAGTTGTTTTTGCAGTAAACTTTTTATTTGATCGCGATTTGGATAGCTACTGGAAACAGATGCTAGAGCTTGATTCAATGACTCATTGACAGCTTGATACGTACTAATCTCCGGTACGTCCTCATTTGTCTTTTTCTCTCCCGAATTTACCGCATTTTCGGCTAAATCATCGCTATTTGCATCTGTTGGTGTTTTTTGGAATGCTTGTTTATAACCAGCTGATGCAGCGATGGATTTAAAGGTAATATCCTCGCGTCCACCGTTGAAAGCACGAGCACCATCTGCCCAGATAATTATTTTAGGCAGTTCTGATGGTTCTAATACGTGGCGAATCACAAAGTCTACAACTTGTGCGGTAGCACCGTTGATCCCAAAATTAAACACGTCCAGATTTGGATAGCCCTGAGTCGCTAAAGCTTTAGAAAGTGCTGCTGGATCTACTCCTCTGAGGGCGCGGGAGGAGCCGATAATTAATACATCTGGCGGATTACCAGTTCTCGCTAAACGCTGTTTATACAGTGCTAGTTGTTCATCTAACTGCCTGACATTGAAACTTGGCATCTGCGATCGCGCTGCTAAAAGAATAGCTGTTGCGGTTGCTTTTTCTTTCAGTGGTGCGGCTGCCAAATTCTTGGTCGGGGTATCATCATTTTGAGTAAATTCCGAAGCATTAAATACAGAACTCTGATTTGGAGGAGATTTTTTCTTGGAAGTGCTGCTAAAAAATGTCGTGTCCCCACTCTGATTTTTCCCAGATGTCAAAGATGCCTTATGCTCAGAGGATGATGGAAGCGAGACATTAGCGACTTTTGGCAAACTAGTACGTGCAATAATTCGACCCAATACCCAATCAGTTTGGAGGGTGAGCAATAATCCCAGTGTTCCCCAAACTAAAGCAATCTTAATTCCTTGAACATCATGGTTATGTTCCGCTGACTGGTTGCTTTCGGTAAATAACTGGCTTTTCAACAGGAATTTTTTCGCTGTTGAATTCGCCGTTGTCATCCAATCTCGCGCTACTTCGGTTACAAAATTTTGAACTTCTTCTGTTGTTAAGTCGGGGCGCAAAATTGGCTCACTAGTCTCAGAGGTTACAAGATCGTTAACGTATTTAGAGGTAGCAGCAAATTCTGGGGTTGCTTCTGGCACTAAACGCTGGCGATGTTCAAGATCAACGCCATAATGCCAAAAAGGTTCTTTATTCCCAGCGCGGCGACCGTATATACGTACTCCCATCATACCGGGAATTTTTAATTGGCGAATAAACTGCGTAATTTTACTTGCTACTTGTTGCCGCCCTGGACAAACAGGTGCATCACACATAATGTGCAATAAATCATTTTTGTTCAGTAAAAGTACGCGAATTCCACCTGTCAATAGCCGCCAATCCAAGTCAGGATTGAGTAAGCGCTCTAGTAAAAATATGATGGCTGGTTCATCGCCAGTATTTGCCAACTCTAGTGGTGATGGGGCAAAGGCGGGATGTTTTGCAGCGGGCAAAGCCAGCCAATCAATCCAAGTGGGTTGCTTGTCGCCTGCTTTTTGTCCGTATACGGTGGCAGCGAGAATGCCTTGAGGTGCGATCGCTTCTAGCTGGGGTAAGATCGCCTTTAAGCACACTTCCTTGTCTGGGATTGGGGCAGTTCCTAGGGGATCAAAAGCTGGGGTACAAAAAATATGTAGCGTTGATTCTTTCAGAGAAGCTTGGACAGCAATTTTTAACCCTGATAGTACCTCAGTTAATAATCGAGCGATCGCTTGTATATCCCCCCAACGTGCCCACTCTTTCAGCATCACTTCTGGTGGTGTCAAATCCACCCGCAGCAGCCAATCATGTACAGTTTCGCCGCTCACCTGGGAAACAATAACTGCATCTTGGTAGCCGGAAAGCTTGAGATAACGCAACTTTTGGGCTATTGGTTCAGCAAGCAAAGATGCATCAGGGCTATAGCTCGACTGACAAAATATCCACAGGCGATTTTCTTCTGGCTGAGAATTCTTTGGCTTATATAGCTTAATCTTTGCCTGTACGGATACACCTAAAGTACTCAGAGTTTCGCTGAGATATCGAGCGATCGCTTCTGGGTTCCCTTGGCGTGCCAAACTTTCGTTAGAGACAATTAACGCTCCACCCGATTGTTTTGATTTTTCCGAATCTGCTAGCAAGGCTTGCTCCACCTGCTCCAGATGCTTATCTATTTGATTCAAGTAAACCCGATGGCACCATTTGGGGCGCTGTTCCCCTTTTCTTCGGCCATAGACAAATACTTGATATATTGAGGGTTGTTCGTTACTTGTGAGGATATCTAAGTTTGTTTGCTGTAGTGCTTGCAGCAAATCAGACAAAGTGTGCCAACGCTGCGGACATTCTGTACCTTCACAAAGAATATGAAGGTCATTTCCCCGCAACCGGACTTTCACCCCGAAAGTGTTGATCCCTGTTGCTTGGCTTACCCATTGCACTAAGGATTGCTGGCGATCTGGTAATACTGTTTTCATGCTCAGTTAACTTTACAGGAAGCGATTGTTGGGGGATAGTGCCTGCACTTGTAAACTAGAACCATAGGTCTATCACACTCTGACGTTTTTTTTTAACAATTTTGTTACCTTCGTAGCTCACAAAATCGGCCAAGATAGTCTTGTACAGGTTGCAAGTCTGACTAATGTTGAGTTTTGCGTTTATTTTACTAATAGGGAGTCAAAATTCAAAAGTTAGGAGTTAGGAGTTAAAAGTTAGGAGTTAGGAGTCAGGAGTCAGGAGTCAGAATAATTCTATATGACTGGCTGATAACTTGTCCTTTAAAACCGGACTCGCGTCCCAATGTGCTAATGTAACGCCCCTGGCCCCTGATAGGCGAAACAAACAACAAGCTTATCTCATTTCAACTCCATCCCTTAAATGTTGGAGTCATCTTAACTCCTAACTCTTAACTCCTGACTCATAACTCCTTTTGCCTCATATTCCCATAACCAAAAATTAGCAATGCCTCCTACCAACCAACAACCCGCAACTAACCCCACATCCAATTTGGATTTTTTTAGCATTCCCCAATCTTTCCTTTTACAAATAGGTACAGCGTCTATATTACTGCTGCTCATTACCGGAAAAACTACAGTAAGAGCACTAGAATCCATCGGGGAAGCCAGTGAAGAATTATTTCGAGGCGATCGCCTACCCAACCTCGACTTCCCAGATGAACACGAAATCAATCAAGATGAGAAGATATACACCAAATAATTATTTGCTCAGGAACAACCCGGTGAGCATTCAGTGCAAAACCTAGAACCGTAAACAGTAATTAGCTTTACAAGAATAGAGAATATGGGTTCCCTTTTATACTCTTCGTCTCAAACTGCGGATATATACCCGGTGTCGGAATTATTTTTGCGTCATCGTCTCCAGGTAGTGGAAGAATTGTGGGAGTCAGTTCTCCGGCAAGAATGCGGTCAGAATATGGTAGATTTGTTGCGGCAGTTGCGCGATCTATGTTCACCAGAAGGACAAGCAACAAATGACCAAGCATCCTCAGCCGTTAAATTAATTGAACAACTAAATATCAACGAAGCAATCCGTGCGGCTCGTGCTTTCGCTCTATATTTTCAGTTGATCAACATCATAGAGCAGGAATACGAACAACGGCAGCAATTGAGTCGCTATGAAGCAGAAACAGAGCCTACAGACGCAGAAAGAGCATCTAATGTCAATTACTCGTCCAATCAAAGAGAAGATGATGCGCCTGTTAGCAAGGGAATCGCAGCAGAATTGCTGGCAAAAAATTATCTAGAAAAAGCGCAAGTCAAACCAAAAGGGACTTTTGCTGCTTTATTTCCCTATTTATTCAAACTGAATGTACCACCCCAGCAAATTCAACGTTTAATTGCACATCTGGATGTGCGTTTAGTTTTCACAGCGCACCCGACGGAAATTGTTCGCCATACTATCCGGGATAAGCAGCGCCAGGTGGTACAACTCTTGCAAAAGCTGGATACCTTAGAAAACCATTTTGGTACTACAGCCGGGGGATATGCTTGGGAAGCAGCAGATGTCCGCGAACAATTGCTCGAAGAAATTCGCCTGTGGTGGCGCACAGATGAACTGCACCAGTTCAAACCTACGGTGCTAGATGAAGTAGATTATGCCCTGCACTACTTCCAAGAAGTTTTATTTGATGGCATTCCCCAACTTTATAAACGTTTCAAACATACCCTATCCAATACCTTTCCTTGGCTAGAACCACCGAGTAAAAACTTTTGCTCTTTCGGTTCTTGGGTAGGCTCAGACAGGGATGGGAATCCATCAGTCACACCCGAAATTACCTGGAAGACAGCTTGCTATCAGCGCAAAATGGTGATCGGGAGATATATTCAGTCAGTGAAAAATCTGATTGAATTGTTGAGTGTGTCGATGCACTGGAGTGATGTTTTACCAGACTTACTGGAATCTCTAGAATTGGATCAGTCCCAGTTGAGCGAAGTTTATGACGCACTGGCGCTGCGTTATCGACAAGAACCCTATCGGCTCAAACTAGCTTATGTGCTGAAACGGCTGGAAAATACTCGCGATCGCAATCTAGCTTTATACAATCGAGAAACGCCAAAAAATCAAGATAGCCCCCTGTATCTTTCCGGAGCCGATTTTTTAGCAGAACTGCGGATGATTCAGCGCAACTTGACAGAAACAGGTTTAAGCTGTCGAGAATTAGAAAATCTCATTTGTCAAGTAGAAATTTTTGGTTTTAACTTGACACAGCTAGATATTCGCCAAGAATCATCCCGCCACGCCGATGCGCTGAATGAAATCCTGGAATACCTGCAAATATTACCTCAACCTTACAACGAACTCTCTGAGGAGCAAAGAGTCGCTTGGCTCACAGGAGAACTGCAAACCCGTCGGCCATTAATTCCGGCAGAATTGCCATTTTCCGAAAAAACCAACGATGTAATTGAAACCTTTCGCGTCGTGCGATCGCTCCAACAAGAATTTGGTCTAAATATTTGCCAAACTTACATTATCAGTATGTGCCGCGACGTGAGCGATGTGCTGGAAGTGTTGCTGTTAGCCAAAGAAGCCAGACTTTTTGACCCCGCCATTGCTGTAGGAACTATTCAAGTTGTCCCCCTATTTGAAACAGTAGAAGACTTACAACGCTCCAGAAGCGTCATGCGGAAACTGTTTGAACTGCCGTTATATCGCGCCTTATTAGCCGGCGGCTACGAACAAACAAAAGCAGAAGATACCGATGAAAATTCATCCTCCCCTGCCT